>NZ_JBDFXP010000039.1:0-48394 GCF_040911965.1 Phocaeicola sp. RTP21359st1_B8_RTP21360_211022 | reverse complement strand
TTGTCGAAATTGACAATATCAAAGTTGTCTATAAGCACATCCGGAAGGATGGCACGAAGGAGTCGTTCGGGTTTCATAAAACAAAGGTAAGCAAAGATAGCTAATTTTAAAACTTACCAACCAGAAATTTCCGCTGAGCCCTTTTTTATTGTTACCAATGCATCGTAAACCGTCATTCTGTGGAGGTACAGACCTTTCATGCGTACTTTTTGCGGGGAAAAAGCCTAAAACACCCTACTTTATATCAAGTCGAAACGATCTATAAGAAAATGGTATGTGGCTGAAAACAAGTAATTTATGTGGAAATGTACTTCAAAACATTGTGAGAGTATGAGAGCATGAATGAGAGCAATTTTTTTTATCCTTACTACATA
The DNA here is from genome assembly GCF_040911965.1 of Phocaeicola sp. RTP21359st1_B8_RTP21360_211022. Classification (NCBI taxonomy): domain Bacteria; kingdom Pseudomonadati; phylum Bacteroidota; class Bacteroidia; order Bacteroidales; family Bacteroidaceae; genus Phocaeicola; species Phocaeicola sp. RTP21359st1_B8_RTP21360_211022. The sequence goes on along the minus strand of NZ_JBDFXP010000039.1, from coordinate 48,020 downwards.
AATCGTTAATAATAAACCTGTTATATATGCAGTGAGGGCATGAGGGTATACATGGCTCGAACTTTTCTTTGGAATATGCAAAACGGCTATATTCCACGATATAGGAATATATGCCGTTTTGATAGAGGGGAAATTTTTTATGGTATATAATTCCAATAATCCATATTTGTAATGATTTGAACTATAATTTTACGATCTCCTTCTCGTATTTCGTTGGGAGCATTCTGAGATGCATACGATATTTTTGCGCCCACTCCTTTTGCTTTTAACATTTTATTGGGAACTCCTTTCTTTATAAGTGCATTGACTACAGCGTCTGCACGTTTTTGGGATAGATCCATATTGTATTGTGATGATCCTTTTGCATCAGTACATCCTGTGATGAGATATTTTTTGCTTGTGTCTGTCAGCATAATTTGAGCTATTTCATCAATGATAGTAGCTGCTTTAGGAGTTATTTCTGTTTTATCAAACTCAAAATAGATATTGTTGAATAAATCACATAAAACATTGGGCTGGCTTGGAGTTTCTATAATTTGTTTCATGATTATAGGTTTTTCTATAACTTTTTCTATGATTTTTTCCACATATTGAATTTCCGGTTTGACTTTTAGGGATTTACCACCAATGCGCCACATCAATCGAATGCTTCCTTGCCATGAATTGGCTATATGTTTGTATGGCATGATGAGGTAGTCTCCTTGGAGTCCTATGCCAATGTTGTCATTAAGCCACATATTCACGCCTATTCCCAATGAAATAGGGATAAGATTTTGTTTATCTTTCCCTTCTTTAGTATAATCATTTGATAGATTCCATCCCATCTCCTCACTGTTGAATTCTTCCATCCCCTTATAGTTGATCTTAAAATTCTTGTACATATAGTTGGCTCCCATCCGTAGGAAAGGATCAATATAATTTGAATGGAGATATTCACCTAGACGCCACTGTAAACCGATTCCTGCCATACCTAGCCATCTTGATTCTTTACCGTTACGGACAGGATCGGAACTGTAGTCTAATGTTCCTTGTAAATCTAGATAAAAATGAGAGTTAAGTTCACGAGCAAAATATAGATTTCCTCCAAAAATAAAATCTTTTTTATTAGTACCTACAGTGTAACCGCCTTTATTATTAGTATGGAAATTAATGACATTAAAACGTGTCATTTGAAGTCCGGTTGCGCCTATACCTATTTCCCATGCTTTTTTATTATTATCGGCTGCTCCATTCTTTGCATTTTGTTGTGCATTTATAGGTAAACCGAAACATAATACTGAGGTAAAGCATAGTATGAGATGGATTTTATGTATATATATTTTCTTCATATTTTTATTCTTCATAGATAACTTGTACTTCGGGCAACTCATAAGAGCTGCTATAGTTTTCAATAATAAATGTTTTTTCATCCTTTCCTTTTCGGAGATAACCTTGATAATATCTATAGAAATATGAACTGTTGCCACTGTCAATGTATATGGATGAATTTAAAAATGGTGCGAATACTTTGAACGTTGGAACTTCTGCAGAAGATCTGTTATTAGAGCTTGATGCTTCTTGTGAGCCAGCTGTTGAGGTATATCTGAATGTGATATATGCCATTTTAAGTTTGCTGGCTTCTTCTTCAGTATATGCTATCGGTTCTACATAGTCCATTCCATTTTCTTTAACGACACGTGTGGTCGATGATTTGTAAATTCTTGTAAAGTCTATTTTTGAAAAATCCAATTCACCTTCAGCAGATGAGAAACTGGGTGCTTCTCCATTGGATATTATTTTTAATTTTAATGTTTTTAGCGTAGGTCCCATTTGATAAGGAGCTAATAAACAAACACCATTCCATTGGAAAGTTTCTCCATAATAAGGTTCTCTAGCTTTTACAGTGTAATAAACGTCACTTCCATCCCAATATTCAGATTGATTGTTTTTGAATTTTCCGGGATTTTCTTGAATGAACCGATAGGTATAAATATAGTAATAATATCCTCCATTATTTGAACTATAACTTTGGTTTGAATATAGTTTTTTGTCTGGCAAAATACTGTTGGGATTATTTTTGTCAGAGACTCTATATGCGTCTAAATTCCTTGAACCACTATTAGGTAAATAAGAAGGGATATTTTGCCATTGGTCTTCCGGATTAACTTTTCGTTGTATATAGAAATATAGATACTGATAATCGTATAATGAATTTGAATTATCGCGGAGGATCATTCTCATGCGTACTCTATTAGGAACATATGTGTTTTTAGCGGATTCTTGCGGCAACTTTCCGGCTAGGGTTACTTCTTTTACCGTTCCCCAGCGTAAGTTTATGTCTTGTATTTCGGGTAAATCTTCTTTAGGTACAATAAACTCTCCGTTTTCATTGGTAATGTAAGTTTTTTCCGCATTGATACCCGGCATGCCTTTTACTTGAGCTTTTGGTGCGATTTGTCCAGTTTCATCATATACTTTATAGAGTACACCTCCATCAGTTGTGCGTACATATTCACCATATTCTGATTGAGAATATTGTGCAATAACATTAGGTATGCCCTTAATGATGGTAACTTCTGTTCCCGGTTTTCCTGGTTCTCCGGGTTTGCCGTCTTTGCCATCTTCTCCGTCTTTGCCATCTTTCCCGTGTAGATAGTCATAAAAATCCTTTAACGTATTTTTTTCACAGTCCCATACTCCACCATTTTTGTGGTCAATAAGTGCATCTGTTGTACCGCAAAATTTAGCTAAGTCATTTTTCCACAGTTCATGTGCTGACAAACCATTGCTTCCGTTTATTCCGTCTTTACCAGCTAAATAATTGAAAAAATCATATTCTGAAACTTTGTCAGAAGGCCATTTTTGTCCTGGATTTTTAGGATCATTCATATTGCCTGTTCCTACAGTTTCTTTCCATAGTTCATAAGCGGATTTTCCATTGTTACCATTTGTTCCACTGAGGTAAGTGTAAAAATCTGCCATTGTAATTTTATCTTTGGACCATGCTGAATTATTTTTGTCTTTGATTTTATCATTTTTGACGTCATTTACCCATAATTCGTATGCAGATGCTCCGTTAACTCCTTTTTCTCCTTGAGCTTTTATTCTTGTATCAGTAGTACCTATCCACCAATTTCCGTTATTACCTATATGGGGAGATACGCCATCATCTCCTTTCTCTCCTTGAGCTTTTATTCCTGTATCGGTGGTGCCTATCCACCAGTTCCCATTTTTTATCACCGGGGTAAGTCCGTCCGCTCCTTTATCACCTTGTTCTCCTTTGGGACCTTGCACTGCAATCCCTGTATTGGATGTGCCTATCCACCAGTATCCGTCTTTAATGAAAGGGGTTAATCCATCGCTTCCTTTTTCTCCTTGAGCTTTTATTTTTGTATCGGATGTATTGATCCACCAGTTTCCATTAGGACCAATATAAGGGGATGTTCCGTCTTTACCATTTTCTCCTTTTTGACCTTGAGCCGGAAAATTTGTATCACGATTGCCAATATACCAATTACCATTTTCACCAACATGTGGAGTAATACCATTTTCACCATCTTTTATATTTAAATATAAAAAGAAATGTTCCATTGTTGTTTGGTCTTTGGGCCAATTTATATTGTCACCGGCAACAGATTGTTTCCATAATTCATAGGCGGAAAATCCGTCTTTGCCATTAATTCCATCCTTTCCATCTTTGCCGATAGCTTTGATTTTTGTATCTTTATTGCCGATATACCAATTCCCATTTTCGCCAATATGAGGTGATTCTCCGTCTCTTCCGCTAAGAAAATCCCAAAAATCGGCTTCTGTATTTTTTGAAGAAGGCCAAATGAGCGAAGGGGCATGAGGGTTGGTGACATTACCTTGGGTGATCAGGATTTTCCATTGATCGTATGCAGACATTCCATCTTTTCCTTTGTCTCCTTTTTCTCCTTTAATATAAACTAAAAAGTCTGCTAAATCAACTTGGGTGGAAGGCCAGTTTATATGACCGGTTTCAACTTCTTCTTTCCATATCTCATAAGCGGATTTGCCATTGGTTCCCTGAGGACCTTGGGGTAATTCAAAATCAATACTGCTGCACGAGAAAAAAAATGTGCAAAGTAGCACTGATAATACATAAATTTTGCATTTCTTCTTTGTATACATGACTGTAAATTATTAAAAATGAATTGTTCTTTGTTGTTACATATTGGATAAACTCCGTTCTGCTTTATTGAATATTGTATCGTTGGGGGGCATGCAATTTTATATTTTAGGTTATTCTGCTGTGTGCGATTTACATTATAATAATATTCACATTTTATTTGGGTGCAAAGTTCTATATTTGGTACTAAAAAGAAGTTGCGTATTTAAAAGATTTGTTTGCATATAATCAGTTCTTTCTTTTATATCTGCATAAAAAGGTTTCCTATTTTTCTAAATGTTCGTTTTGGGATAGTTTTAAATGGTAGATGCTTTATATGATTTTACAGAGGGGTATATGTGATAAGTTTTCCATATATTGATGGTGGATTATGATTAGGTTTTGTGATATTTGTTATTATAGATGTATAGAAACTCTTAAAATAGATCCATATACCGAGATCAGGAAACAAACTTATTATTAGCTTTAGTGTGTATGATGGAGATAAGTATATTCATAATTTTCAGGATGCGGGATGTTTGTTTAATCGTTTGCAGAAACTGAATATGTTTCAAGAGAAGGTGTATCTCTTGATTCTTCTCCTTTTTTACGTATTTCGTTAGGAGTAGCTCCGATATTTCTTTTACAGTAGGTTGTAAAATGGGAGAAAGTCTTGAAATGATAGTCCAGCATTATTTGTTTGATGGGTAAAGTACTTTTTTTTAATTTGAATTCAATTTCATAAGATGTTTGTTTTTGTAACCATTGATATGGTGTATCTCCATGGAAGTTTTTTTTGAATAACTGTGTGAAAACAGTATCATTATATCCACATAAAACAGCTAGTTCTTTGGCTGTTCTGCAAGCTTTGTAATGTGTCATGACGGATACGAAGAATTGAAGGTCGTTAGATAGCGCATCACGGAAAATGGAGGCAATTTCATTCTTCTTATAGCAAATTTTAAATAATGAGAACAATTCATATTCTTTGGCTCGATGTAAGTCGGGAATTTCTGTTCCATTTTTCATGTAATCGACCAGCAAATCTAAGTAGGAACGCATTAACGGATAAATGGGAAGGACTTCTACCGGTTTTACTTCTTCGATGGATATATCTTGCAGATACTCTATTGTTCTGCTATGTAGATAAGGAGCCACAATATTACATGCATGAATGACAAGTTGTACTTCATCCATTGCCTTGATTTTACATTGATGCAGGCTGCTGATGAAGAAAAATTCATTCTGCATTGCCATCAGAGGCATGGATTCTATATGATCTCTGAATAGGCATAATGACCCTTTTAGAACAAAACAAACTTGAAATTCATGGGTTTCGTTCAAGTTTTGGATAATCTCTCCTTTACTTATATGAAGACACCTGAATTGGCTGAATCTGGATAGCGCAAGAGGATCACGGTATAAATTCTTTAGTAAAAATAGCATTTCCATACATTATAAACATTTTAAGATAAAAAAAGTTTTGATACATCTATCCCGGACAAATATAACTTGATATTTAAAATGTTTTAAAGCTATAGGAGGAATATGCAACTAAATCATTGCTAATATGAAATTGAATCTTCTGTTTAAGAAAGAGTTTATCAACATATGAAATTATAAGGTATTTAAGGCCGGATGCTTTGGATGGTAGCTTATAAAGTGGAAGATGTTTACTGATTTTTTTTATGAGTGAATGTAAATAAGTGATTTGGAATGGAGATAAATCTAAGGATCTTTTTCTTATTGCAATGAACAATAAGGAAATTACAAATAAAAATCCGAATATAAGGCCGCTCATGTGATACTGATTACTAAGTATCGATTATATAAGTATTCCCCATCTTCGGGAGTATGGTTCAAAGTACAAAGCAACCATTGGCATAATGGATTATTTGTGTCGTGGGAACAATAGAAGTAAATAAGGAATGACGGACTACCTATAAGTAGGGTAAGTGCTGTCAGAATCTCTATTGTTCTATGATGAAGTGTCTTGTTCACAGGCATTTCATGATGTGTCAATTTAATCATGCTTGCTTTTTTTACAAAATTGGTTATAGAAATACATACTGATAATACCTATTAATGGTGATAATTTTCGGCTTTATACCTAAAAATAAGTACTCGTGTATTTTATTATGTATATGATTATCAGTAATAAAACCCCAATTTTTAGGTATTGTGTACTCTTGGGGGTAAGGGTAACTTTGCAACAAATTTGAAAACATAAAATAATAACTATTAATCAATAAAACTAAAGTATTATGAAATTGAAAAACTTTTTAGCGATGATGGCTATTGCATTGTGTGCAGTAGCATGTAGTGACAATGATGATAAAAAGGAAGATACCGTGATTCCGGCTCAGGAGGTTGCTGGTATTTACAATGGAACATTATCACTCTCAGTATCAGGAAATGATCAAGGAACGTCAGACAGTCAGGTGAAAATTACTGCGGAAGAAGGGGGAACTGTTCAAGTTCTTCTAGTTGGCGGTGCTGGTGAAGGAATGATGTCATTGCCGGATATTGCTATACCTGGAATTAAAGTGCATACCTCCGATAATGTCACTTATATTTTGCCGGAAAGTGCTGTTGATGTAACTGTTGGTTCTGTAAAATATACAGGAAGTTTACAAGGAACGATTAAGGATGAAAAGGCTGATCTGATCTTTACACTAAAGCCGGGAGCCATGCCTATGGCTATTACTGCGACTTTTGTAGGCACTAAATAGCATGAAAAGATATCTCTCTATTATAACCATACTGGGAATGATGCTTTTGCCATTCTCGGCATGTGATGGTATTTTGGAAGGAATATATGATAGTCCTGCTGCTTCGGATAGTAATGAATTGGGTTTTATAAGAACAGACCCTTCTACCCATTCGGGTACTATTTATATTGACGCTACTGATTATAGACGTTGGACTTTTATCGATTTCCATACACAAAAAGTAGATTCTGTAAATGTGACGGATTCTGAACAGAAAGAACCGGAGGAATGGGATATTGCTGTTCATCGTTATGATGTTAAAACCAATGCTGGAGCAGTATTGGAAACCGGTTTCACAGGTTTTTCCGCTTTACGGAATGCGGATGCGATGCCCGAAGGAGCCTATGTGGAGGATGTTTGGACTACCGCTAAGATAGCCATTGATATGTCAGGTATGATGGATGGTAATATTGTTTATATGGAATCCTATTATAATGAAGAACTATCCAAATGGTTGAATGTTGATAAAAGTAATATGCCACCTACCTATACTCTTTCAAACAAGGTTTATATGGTAAAGCTGAAAGATGGAACTTATGCGGCTGTTCGTCTCACAAATTATATGAATGCTAGTGGTGTAAAAGGCTTCATGACTATTGATTATATTTATCCGTTTGAATTGTAAACCGACATACGATATGCATAGACTACTCAGAAACGTGTGCTTGATACTGTGTTGGCTGATGGCGGTATCAGTATCAGCACAACGAATTATTTCGGGAACTGTATTTGATGAAAATAAAGAACCTCTGACGGGAGCAACAGTTTCCGTAAAAGAAAAAGTAACTTTGGGAACCACTACGGATACACAGGGAAAATACATGTTGAAATTACCCGATAATAGAGAATATACTCTACAGGTTTCATACATGGGGTATATCTCGCAGACTCATAAAGTGTCTGTCAGTAAAACAGGTAAAGTTGATTTTATACTGAAAGAAGATGCTGTAAATATGGAAACTGTAGTTGTAACGGGAACCCGTACTCCGAAACTCCTGAAAGATGTTCCCATTGTAACTCGTGTCATTACTGCCGATGAAATAAAAAAAGTAGATGCTACCCATATTGGAGATTTACTTCAGGCAGAACTGCCGGGAATTGAATTCTCTTATTCCATGGACCAGCAAGTTTCTCTCAATATGCAAGGATTTGGTGGAAATGCTGTACTTTTTCTGGTTGATGGTGAGCGTCTGGCAGGTGAGACTTTGGATAATATAGACTACAACCGATTGAATATGAGCAATGTGGAGCGTATTGAAATTGTAAAAGGTGCGGCTTCTTCACTCTATGGTTCGAATGCGGTAGGAGGAGTGGTAAACATCATAAGTAAAGTGCCTGCGGAGCCTTGGACTGTGAATCTCAATGGACGTTACGGGGCTTATAATGAGCAGCGTTATGGAGGAACAATAGGTTTCAATGTTGGAAAATTCAATAGTGTGACTAATGTACAGCATACCCAAGTAGATGAAAAAGATTTGGCAGATGGAAAAACAAATGAGGAAACGGAGGATTGGGCATTTAAAAAGGTGTATGGTGATAAAACTTGGAATTTCAAAGAACGTTTGGTCTATACTGCTAATGACCATCTGAAACTGACGGCACGTGCCGGATATTTTTTTCGTGAACGTGAGAAGTCACAGACTAGTAAAGACCGTTATCGCGACTTCAGTGGTGGGGTGAAAGGAAATTATGTATTGGATAAAGATAAGGATCTGGAAATAGCTTATTCTTTCGACCAGTATGATAAGAGCGACTACTTGCCGCAAGACGCTAATGATGTACGTGATTATAGTAATGTACAACATTCGGTTCATACTTTTTATAATCATACTTTTGTCGGTAAGCATATTCTCACCGTGGGTGGTGATTATATGCGTGATTATTTAATGTCCTATCAGTTTGCCAATAATGGAAGTAAACATCAGTATACAGTGGACGGCTTTGCACAGTTTGACTGGAACCCGACGAAATATTTCAATGTCATCACAGGATTACGTTTTGATTATTATTCAGATTCCGATATTAATCATTTCTCTCCCAAATTAGGACTGATGTATAAAATAGGAAACTGTTCATTGAGAGGTTCCTATGCCGGTGGTTTCCGAGCTCCTACTTTGAAAGAAATGTATATGAATTTTGATATGGCAAGTATTTTTATGATTTATGGTAATCCTGACTTGAAGCCTGAAACCAGCCATAATTTTTCTCTTTCGGCAGAATATATGAAAGGTCGTTATAATTTGACGGTGACAGGTTTCTATAATGTAGTTGATAATCGTATCACTACGGCGTGGAGTGAGGCGTTGAAAGGGCAGGTATATACCAATATATCAAATATCAGGATATCCGGTGCCGAGGCAAATGCTTCCGTCAAATATCCTTGTGGACTGTCGGCACGTTTATCTTACGCCTATACACATGAGAATATAAAGAAAGGGCAACCTGTCATTTCAAGTACTCGCCCGCATACGGCTACTGTCCGTCTTGAGTATGACAAGCATTGGAAGAACTATGCGTTTAATGTTGCTTTGAACGGACGCTTTCTGTCCAAGGTGAATACGGAGGAATATACTTCGAACACTTCTTATGAAGAAACTGAGAAGGTGACCTATCCGGCGTATACAATGTGGAAGCTTACGTTGTCTCAGAAAGTATGGAAAGGTGTTGATATGACTTTGGCGGTAGACAACCTGTTTAATTATGTCCCTTTCCGTTATTATAATAATTCGCCTGCTACTAAAGGAACAACTTTTTCAGCCGGTTTGTCATTGGATATAGAACAATTGTTCAAATGAAATTTGGCTGCTAATACTAAATAAACTATGTGATTTAAATAAAGATATGAAGAAGAAACAATTATTGATTGGCGGAGGGATAGCAGTCATCTTGCTGCTTTTGTTTGGTGTATGGAATCTTTGGTTCAGTGCAACTAAAGTGGCTTTCATCAACTATCAGGTAATCAGTTTAGGGCAGATATCTAAAGCTAATGACAATTCATTTATTAAAATCAGTGAACTGGGCACAGATGATCTGAACCGATTGGCCGGTTATGATATGGTATTTATCAATGCCATGGGATTAAGGATTACTGAAGAGCAACGTGCGCAAATACAAAAGGCAGCCGATGGTGGTCTGCCGGTATTGACTACTGCCGCTACCAATCCTGCAAACAAGATTATTTCATTGGATTCCATCCAAGCGGATATATTGAAACATTATCTGTCTAATGGAGGACGTCGTAACTATCGCAGTATGCTGAATTATGTGCGTGTGCATATTGATAAAAAACTATTCTCTGTGTCTGAACCGGAAGCCGTAATGAAACGTGCCGATGATGTGCTTTATCACATGGACCCAAAGAAACCCGAAGACGAAGAGTTGGGTTTCAATACGGTAGCCGGATACAATACTTTTCTGCAACATAACGGCTTGTGGAAAGAGAATGCTCCGCGTATTATTGTGACCGGTCCGATGGGTGAACCTTCCGGGCTTATTGCTAAATTGGAGGAAACTGGCAATATGGTTTATCCTATACGTTCCATGCGTTCTTTTATTCAGAACCATGGAATTGATTCTGTCCGTCCGTTTGCTATTATCAATATGGCGCATGGACGTATGGGTGAACCTATTGTAGATTATCTGGCGAAACAGAATATACCGCTTTTCTCTCCATTGAATGTAAATCGCTTGGTAGAGGAGTGGGAGAGGGACAAGATGGGGATGAATGGCGGCTTTATGTCACAAAGTATTGTTACTCCCGAGATAGATGGAGCTATCCGTCCGTTCGCTCTTTTTGGACATTATAAGGATGAGGAGGGTTTGCAACACGCTTATGCTATTCCAGAACGCTTGGAAACTTTTGTAGAAACAGTTAATAACTATATTGCTCTGCAGCGTAAACCCAATAGTGAGAAACGCGTTGCTATTTATTATTATAAAGGTCCTGGTCAGAATGCACTGACTGCGGGTGGTATGGAAGTGGTTCCTTCACTTTATAACTTGTTGCAGCGTATGAAACGCGAGGGCTACAAGGTGGACGGTTTGCCTACCTCTTCGAAAGAATTGGAACAGATGATACAATCTCAAGGAGCCGTATTTGGTTCGTATGCCGAAGGAGCTTTTGATCGGTTTATGGAAACCGGCAAGCCCGAACTCATAACAAAAGAACAATATGAGAGTTGGATAAAGAAATCCATTCGTCCTGAAATGTATGCCGAAGTAATAGCTGCCAATGGTGAATTTCCCGGAGCATATATGACTACTTCCGACGGCCGTTTAGGAGTAGCTCGTTTGCAATTTGGAAATGTGGTGCTCTTGCCACAGAATGCGGCCGGTAGTGGGGATAATGCATTTAAAGTAGTACATGGAACCAATGCAGCTCCTCCACATACTTATATTGCTTCTTATCTGTGGACACAATTCGGATTTAAAGCTGATGCGTTGATTCATTTCGGTACTCATGGCAGTTTAGAGTTCACTCCGCGCAAACAAGTTGCTTTGTGCAGCAATGACTGGTCCGACCGTCTGGTAGGTGCATTACCTCATTTTTATATTTATTCCATCGGCAATGTAGGTGAAGGGATGATTGCTAAGCGTCGTTCGTATGCGGGATTGCAATCTTATCTTACTCCACCTTTTATGGAAAGTAGTGTCCGCACCATTTATCGTGAACTGACTGAGGCTGTCAAAACATACAATAATTTACTTCCGGCCGATGGGCAGGCTGTACTGTCTACCGGAAATAAAGACGCTTTGAACCGTGCTTCATTGGCGGTAAAGAAACTCACGGTGAAACTGGGCATCCATCGTGAATTGGAATTGGATAGTCTTCTTACTGTTCCTTATGCCGAGGAAGATATTCAGCGTATAGAAAATTTTGCAGAGGAACTGGCAAATGAGAAGATTACAGGTCAGTTGTATACAATGGGGATTCCTTATGAACCCATTCGTATTACTTCCAGTGTGTATGCTATGGCTACCGAGCCGATAGCCTATAGTCTGTTGGCATTAGATAAACTACGTAATCGTGCGGACGGACAGGTAGAGAAACATCGCACTCTTTTTACTCAGCGTTATTTAGAACCTGCACGTGATTTGGTCACTCGTCTGTTGGCTGATCCATCGTTGGCTTCTGATGAATTGATTTGCCGTATTACTGGCATTACTTCCGATGAACTTGCTAAAGCACATGAAATCAATAAATCCCGTAATACTCCTCAAGGCATGATGGCCATGATGATGGCATTAGCTGAAGAAGCTCCGGCTGAGGCTAAAACACATGCTGATATGAGCAGTGGAATAATGCAGGCTGACCAAAGCGGATGTTCGAAAAGGAATAGCATATCCGGGTCTATGAAAGAGAAAATGAAGGAAATAGCGAAAGGTATGAATCCTGAGAAAGCTATGGAACTTGCAAAAAAAATGGGTGCAAGCCCTGAAGCTTTAAAGAAAATGGAAACAGGAATGTACAAGAGCCGTGCTGTAGGTATGAATACACTGGCCAAAGATACGGTTACAATGAAAACAACTTCTCGAGGAAAACGTGAAAAAGCGGATAGTGATAAATTCGGAGGCATGGAAGCGATGATGAAAGCTATGATGTCCAAGAAAAAAGAATATTCTAAAGAGGAGATGAATTTTGCTTTGGCTGTCGTGGAAGTAGAACGTACCTTGAAGAATGTGGGCAATTATAAGAGTGCCCTTTTGGAAAGTCCGGAAAGAGAATTGACCTCTATGGTGAATGCGTTGAACGGAGGATATACGCAGCCTTCACCGGGTGGTGATCCCATCGCCAATCCTAATACATTACCTACAGGACGAAATCTTTTCGCTATCAATGCTGAAGAAACTCCGTCGGAATCTGCATGGGAAAAAGGAAAACAATTGGCTGACAACACTATCGAAATGTATCGCCGTCGTCATAATGACTCTGTTCCTCGTAAAGTAAGTTATACATTATGGAGTGGAGAATTTATAGAAACCGGCGGTGCTACTATTGCACAGGTGCTTTATATGCTGGGTGTAGAGCCTGTTCGTGATACGTTTGGGCGTGTGACGGATCTTCGTCTGATTCCTTCTGCTGAATTAGGCCGTCCTCGTATTGATGTGGTAGTGCAGACTAGCGGGCAGCTGCGAGATATTGCCGCTTCACGTCTGTTTCTTATTAATCGTGCCGTAGAGATGGCAGCCAATGCTAGAGAAGATCAATTTGAAAATCAAGTAGCAGCAGGTGTTGTGGAAGCTGAACGTGTATTAATAGAAAAAGGTCTGACTCCAAAAGAGGCCCGTGAAATGTCTACTTTCCGTGTGTTCGGAGGAGTGAATGGTAATTATGGTACGGGTATACAAAGTATGGTGCAATCTGGTGACCGTTGGGAAAGTGAAAAGGAAATCGCCGATGTTTATTTGAATAATATGGGTGCTTTTTATGGTAGTGAAAAGAATTGGGAAACTGTTCGCCAATTTGCTTTGGAAGCTGCTTTGACACGTACGGATGCGGTTATTCAGCCACGTCAAAGCAATACATGGGGTGCATTAAGTCTGGATCATGTGTATGAGTTTATGGGAGGTATGAATCTTGCTGTCCGTAATGTGACCGGTAAAGATCCTGATGCATATCTGAGCGACTATCGTAACCGTAACAATGCCCGTATGCAAGAGGTGAAAGAAGCTATTGGTATAGAGAGCCGTACCACAATATTCAATCCTGCTTATATTAAGGAAAAAATGAAAGGGGAGGCCGGCGCAGCTAATACTTTTGCTGAGATTGTGCAAAATACGTATGGTTGGAATGTCATGAAACCTCAGGCTGTTGATAAGGAAATGTGGAATGAGATATATGATGTGTATGTAAAGGATAAATTTAACTTGGGAGTGCAGGATTATTTTGAAAAGCAGAACCCTGCCGCTTTGGAAGAAATGACTGCGGTAATGATGGAAACTATCCGTAAAGGAATGTGGCAGGCTAGCGGGCAACAGATAGCGGATATTGCCAAACTACATACCGATTTGGTGAATAAATATAAACCGTCTTGTTCTGGTTTTGTTTGTGATAATGCTAAATTACGTCAGTTCATAGCTTCTAAAACGGATGCACAGACTGCATCCCGGTATAAGGAAAACATCAGTCAGATACGTGAAGTTGCTGCTTCAAAAGAGCAAAAGGGTATGGTGATGAAAAAAGAAGAGATGAATACAGTCGGTACGGAACAACAGACGAATACGGTAAGCAATACTGTTGTTTGCGTTGTAGTGGTGGCTGCAGTTCTTGTTTTAATTGTATTGGTGCGTTGTCGCCGTAAAAAAATGCAGGAATAACAGGCTATGGAAACAGTTGTAGTTGTTCTTATGATATTGGTCTGTTTCAATTTTATGATGAAACAGACATTTCGTAAACGAGGATCGGTTGCAGCAATAGCTGTTGTAGCCACCCTCTTTGTGGGACTGATGTGGCCATATGCTATTCAGCAGTCTAAGACACAGATTGCTGATTGGTTGGCAAATGTCCAATTGATGCTTGACACTTCGGTGGTGCTTACAGTGGAAGTTGCCTTACAGATGGCTTTTTGTATGTTGGCTGTTCATGTGCTTACTACAGGGCCTGTTAAGAAACGTACTCTTTGGGCTTACCGTGCTTTACGTTGGTTTCCGGGGATTTTGATATTTCCTGTCTTGTTTAGCGGATTGGTATATCTTATCTTCTCTTTTCCGGGTGTTTCCTTTTCTCTTGTCGCATGGAGTATGGCGGCAGGTGTATTGATATTGATTTCTGCAGGCACATTGTTTCTTCGTTATCTTTTGCCGGAAAAGGAATTACGGTTGGAGCTATTGTTCCTCACTAATGCATTGACCGCCATATTGGGAATTATTGCTACTGTAAATGGTCGTACCGCCGTAACAGGTGTAAGCGAGGTGGATTGGGGGGCATTGACCGGCTTGATAATTATGCTGGCAGGTGGAGGACTCATTGGATTGGTTATATATAAATATAGACGAATAAAAACAAACATTTAAAACTTACTGACATTATGAATCTTATATCAGACATTCTGTTTTGGATTTCGAACGGACTTTTAGTCCCTGTTGTTGTATTGCTTATTATTCTTTTCATCCGTTCGCTATTATTGATAGGCAGTTTTTTCGGGCAGTATCTGGCTATTCGGCGTACGGATGCGTTGTTGCGTCAACAGCTTGATACACTGACTATAGATACTTTGCCCGAATTGGAAGGCAAACTTCCTGTGAAGTCGAACTCATTAGTCATTGCGTATATCCGTCGGGTGTTGGAGTCAAAAGACCGTCCGGCACATGTGCAGCGCCTGTTGGCTGATTTTGAAATTACTGCTGATAAGGATTTGGCTATTTCAAAAACATTGACCAAGATGGGACCGATGCTTGGATTGATGGGTACATTGATTCCAATGGGACCTGCTTTGGTGGGACTTTCTACTGGTGATATCGCTTCTATGGCGTATAATATGCAGGTCGCTTTTGCTACGACTGTAGTTGGTCTGTTTTCTAGTGCTATCGGTTTCATAACCCAGCAGGTGAAGCAACGCTGGTATTTACAGGATATGACCAATCTGGAATTCCTTTCTGAATTGCTCACTGAAAAACGTACAGCTTGAGATGAAACGTAATTTATTAAGAAAAGAGGAGGATAGTGACCCGATGAGCGTGGTCAGCAATCTGTTTGATGTGGCGATGGTGTTTGCTGTAGCGTTAATGGTGGCCTTGGTTACCCGTTATAATATGACTGAAATGTTTAGTCAGGAAGATTTTACGATGGTGAAGAATCCGGGTAAGGAAAACATGGAAATCATAACCAAGGAAGGGCAGAAGATTAACCGTTATACCCCTTCTGAGGATCAGGATGTCAAAAGCGGCAAGAAAGGAAAAAAGGTGGGTATTGCCTATGAATTGGATAATGGAGAAATCATTTATGTACCCGAAGAATAAACTTGTATAAAGGAAAGGGAGGATAAAGTCAAAACTAGAACTTGCCATTTTATATAGCCGAACAGAATTTATTTGAGAAATATAGGGCAAATAAAGTAACTTGACTTCGTGAGCCAAGTAAGTTAAGTGAAAGTGTCAAGTAAGTTAAGTTACTTGCCCAATGCACTTAAGTTACTTTTGAAGCTATCGGGGATTCATCCATCCTATTTTCCACAAATTAATTCTGTTCGGCTTTTAGTTTGAAGTACCTTTATTACATACATATGTGTGGTCCGATATATATATGTATGTAATAAAGGTATTTTCCCTTTTTCTAGTATCGGTTGATAACTTTTTTTGCTTTGTTTACGGCAGTGGTAGGAGCAATCTTATCCATGCTTGATTCATCAAACATTTTCAAGGTTTTGTCTATATTCTTAATAGCTCCTTTATTGCCTTTTTCTTCAAATTCTTCTTTCAGAATGCGTACTTTCTCAAAAAATTGTATTCCTTCTGTCAGGCGTTCCAACCGGATGGATGAACGGGCGCCCGGATAAATCATATACGTGTCTCCGGCAGCCCAAGCTGTGAAACGGCTGTCTTGTAGGGGATTTTTCACCCAGCTGTTTAAAGCCCAACGAAGATATCCGTCCAGATTTTCTTTCGCACTATGCCATGCCAGCCATTCAGCTTCGGCAGGTTCGCTGAAAGTGAAAGTGTTGGGGCGGGGCTCTGTGCAGCAGGTATAATAAGTAGTTACTTTGCCTGCCTTCCGGCGCGCTTCAATCTCTTCGGGAGCAAATTTCTCGGCAATGGTGATACAATAGTCATTCAGATCATCCAATAGTTCTTTGTGATAAGTTCCTGCCAAAGAAACTTTAAAGTCTTTATCAGCCTTACGGATCACTTTCAGTGTTTCCTGCATGTCCTTCATCGGGCGTTCGTCCATCGCAATGTGAGTGATATCGAACCAGCCTTTTGCTTTCAGATGCTTTGAGAAATCTTGCAGCATATTCATCCAAAATTCTTCATAAGCAACTTCACCCGGTTTGGCGTCCAGAAATTTGAAAGAGTTGCTAGCCTGATCAAAATATTGGAAAGAAAGGCGCCAGGGAACCATAGAATAGCAACTGATTTGTTTTTTGACACCAAGATCCATCATAAATTCCACCCACTTGTCGAATACGGTATAGTCAAAATACCAGGTTCCATCCGCTTTTTTCAACCAAGTGACCATGCTTTCAAAAGCATCATAGGTCTGTCCGTTCCAGGGCTTGTGCATAATGGAGGCTGTGATTACCTTACCACCTGCATCGGCATACAGTTTCATCAATGGGCGCATCAAATCGAAATGTTTTTTGCTGAACGGTTCCACATTGTAGTAACGGGATACTGCATAAGGGTTCTGCCATAAATCCAGATGGAAAGCCCATTCGGAAGGAGGAGGCAGAGTACGGTTCTTCACTTGGAGGTTCAGTTTTAATTCAGACAAGGTGATACCGTCGGCTTTCACTGTGACGGTTCCTGTGTATTTCCCGGCTTTAGTGCCCTGAGGGATGTTTACGCTGATCCATCCCCCTTGGGTGGAGTTGGCAGGAAGGGTTAGAGTAGGAGTGATATGGTCTATTACATCTGCTACTAAAGTTGAGTCAAAATCAGCACTGTTTCGATAGCCACATGCGCCCAAACCGTCTTTGTTCAGTTCATCGGTTATAACGTAACGGACAAAGCCTGTTCGGATATTCTCTTTACTGATGGTTGCACTGCCTGAGGTTAAATCGCTGACCATGAAAGTCAAGTCATTCAGCGCTTTGGGAGTCCATACTACCAGTTGGGCTGAAATTTTCTCACCTTTCCATGCAGTAAGATTCATACTTTTCTGCACACTATGGATGGGAGCCGGTTCCTCTTTCTTATAGCGGATGTCTGTGCTTCCCCAGCTGATTTGTGGAGCTGTAACTTTCGCCCATAAAGCGGGGTTGGTGGCAATAGGATTGGCTGCTTCCTGATAATATTCGGAAGTTTGGGCGTTCATACATACTGTTGACAACAGGAGAGCGCCTAGAAATAGGAGTTTTTTCATAGGTTATATAATAGTTAGTTGAAGTTACAAAGGTAACTCAGGGAGAGTTAATTTCCAAATAGGAACGGTGGAGTTTGCATAATTGCATAGGAATATTTATTTTTGACGAGTTATAATAATAAGGAAGATAGAGATGAAAAGAATGGTAAATGTGCTTTTTGCTGGTGTACTGGCTATGACTGTACTGTCCTGTGGCGAAGAGAAAAAAGGATATACTCTGCATGGAGAAATATCGGATGTTAAAAATGGAATGGTGTATCTGAAAAAATATCAGGATAAATCGTTCATAGCTGTGGATTCGGCTGTGATTACTGACGGTACTTTCAAATTTGAAGGTGTTTGTACTGAGCCATTGGCTTATGGGCTGACTACGTTCAGGGATAGCAAACGTCCGTTGGTATTCTTTTTAGATAACGAAAAGATGCAGTTGAAGATGAATGAATCAGAAAAGATACTGACAGTGACAGGTTCTGCCATTAATGATCTGTATGCACAAAATGCTCCTTTGACTCGTCAGGATGGATATAGCATAGATAGTCTGGTTGCTGTTCACCCGGCATCTGCTGTTACCCCTTATTTCATAGTGAAGGATTTCGCTTATAAGTTGAATTTGGAAGAAATGAAGGCATTGCGTGCCAAACTGGATGCTTCATTGGATGAAACCATGTATGTCAGTCAAATAGATGGCTTTATCAAGCGGATGGAAGATATTCAGGTCGGTGCTGTGGCTCCGGATTTTACATTGCCCGATGTAGACGGTAATCCTGTCACATTATCCGGTTTGAGAGGAAAATATGTACTGATTGATTTTTGGGCTTCCTGGTGTCCTGATTGTCGCAAGGAAAATCCGAATATTGTTGCTGCCTGGAATAAATACAAGGATAAGAATTTTACTATTTTAGGAGTTTCTTTGGATCGTAAGAAAGAACCTTGGTTGGCCGCTATTGAGAAAGATCAATTGGCATGGACTCATGTTTCAGACTTGAAGGACTGGAAATCGGATGCAGCCGTGCAGTATGCTATTCGTTGGATTCCTATGAATTTCTTGTTGGACCCCAATGGGGTGATCTTGGCTGTAGGATTGGAAGGGGAGGCTTTGCAACAAAAGCTGGATGAGGTTTTGAAATAACAAGTTTGCTGTAAGATTATGAAAATAAATGTACCAAAAGCCAGGGGTTACTGTTGGTTCTCCATTGGCTTTTGATACATTTTGTTGTCTTTGTTCACATCATTGTTCTTTCTCTTTAGTCATTATCACGTCCGAAGGAACAGAAAATCCTATCAGTTCTGTATATTCATCCGGTTCTTCAAGGGCTAATCCTAATTTTTCATCCAGATGCCAACGAATTTTATCGGAAGAAAGCAGAAGTATTTTTCCGCCTAATATCCCTTTTCCGCCGAAGTGCTTCTTCCGTTGGTCGTAAAATAAAACTCCGACTCGATTAGGATCAATGTAGTCCAAACTGGTAGCATTGTTTGAAGCCCAGATAGAAAAATCTTGAGTTCCCTTTTTTTTGTCCAAGTGCCAAATAGTATCTCTGATACTAAAATAGTTTTCTACAATTATTCCCTTCACTGATAGAAAATATCCTCCCATAAGACCATTTATAATCATGTGTTGATCCTCTGCATATCCTTTTTTAAGAACTATTTTAAAAATCGTATCATTTGACTGATACATCCAAGTCCCGATATAAGCATCCAAGTTTTTTGTTGGAGCAATTTCCTTTTGGGCAAAACTAACTGTGCTGATAAAAAACAAACACAAAACAAATTCTATTCTTTTCATGACTTTTCTTTTTATTGGTTACATTCCATATTTACAGATTTCCCATTAGAAGCTAGTTCCTGAGCATTCCAAGTCGGATTGCTTTCATCAATATTCGAACTAAACATCACTGACAGACCGGAGTTATTGCGATCTAAAAATTTAAGCAACTGACCTATACATTCATCAACTCCCCCTCCGCTTGCACCAACTATATAAGCGTTCCAACTTTCGGAAAGTTCACCATTTCGAACTTTGGTAGCGAAAGTATTAAAATCTGTGGGAGAAGTTATCATAATACTCATACATCCGAACTCTGAAACTACTCCATAAGTAAAATTCTCTGATTTCACATATCCCTGTTGGTATCGTATAGCTAAAGCCTTTAAATCTGCCCATGAAGTAATCATAGAGCCTGTAGGGTGGGAATGGTACCATTCCATGATTTCTTTTCCTGCTATTTGATCATTTGTGAATTTGGCACTTCCTGATTCTTGTACGTTCGGGAAAATAGTTTGCCCGTCTGAAGTCTGTATAAAGCCTTGCTCCACAGTATTGCCTGCAGAAAATGTTTTTCTATACACATCTTTTATACGCGATTTAAATGCTGCGTCCTGCGATAATGTTTTAGCACGTTTACAAGGAGTAGGAGGTGTTTCAGGAGGATTTGAAGGAGGATTATATCCACCACCTCCGCCATCCATTTCGTCATCATCCAATGAAACGCAAACTTCATGATACTCAGGATGTAAATACTTGTCGCAAATTACATCGATGCCGGGCAGCCCCAGTTCATGATCCCAAACGATATCATTATGACAATTCCGCTTTTCCATCCAGTCTATTTCCGTATTACATACGGATTGTCCTCTTCCTCTTTGCAAACTCATACGGTATCCTTCCTCTGTTCCCGGAGAAATGGAGGCTGTTATTTTCCCTGATTCATATTTCCAACCATTTACCAATCCATAATTGAAATTGTAGAATAAAACTTTTCCATCAAAATCAGCTTCACGATGTAAATAAGAATTGTTTTCAAAAGAGGTGGTATGCATCAAATAATCATAAGTACCTATGAATACCATGATGAAGTTGTAAATCTCACCTGTTTCTAGATTCTTCAATATTACCATGCGTGCTACATTATATATTTTATCCAAATCATCTTGTAGTTCATATTTTTCTTTTGTCTCGTTATCCATAAAAAATGTACTACCGCTTGTCATTAGAGTTGTTTCGACTACCTCTAAATCTCCTTTTCTACTTTCTTTAGCCTTGTTCCAATTAGGCTTTGCTGGAATTCGCCCGTCAGCACTTAAGGATCTAACTGTAGTAGCTGAGGGATTGGTGGCATTATACCATTGTTCTGCTTTAGCAATGGTCAATTCTTTATTGCTGTCAAAAATAACTTCATCAGTTACATTGGAGGACCATTCATCTTGCCAACATGAATAAACTATCATACTGACAAAAACTAAAATGCCAACAATAGAAATTTTTCTTTTAAGTGTTTTTCGTTTCATAGTATCTATTTTTGATTTGTGGTTAGTATGGGTTGAGAATATTTGCAATAATATCAAAAAAAGTAACTTTACAAAACCCTTAAGTAAAAAGATAGTTATTAGAGAGCCTTTATTTAAAAGCCTTCGGCTTCGAAGCTATCTTTTTTTCGAAAGTATCTGTAATAAGCGTTAGTGCCCCATCTCCGGTAATATTACAAGCTGTTCCGAAACTGTCCTGTAATGCAAAAATCGTAAGTAGTAATGCCGTTCCGGCTTCATTAAAGTGAAGAACAGAGATGATTAGCCCTAAAGAGGCAAGTACTGTTCCCCCCCGGTACTCCCGGTGCACCGATGGCGAATAATCCTAATAACAGGATGAATAAAGTAATTTGTAATATACTGGGCATACTTCCATAAAGCATTTGGGATACAGTGAGTACAAATACGGTTTCTGTCAGGATAGAGCCGCATAGGTGTATATTGGCGAATAAAGGTATCGTCACATCACTGATTTCTTTTCGAAGGATAGGGCTTTTGCGGGCACATTCCAACGCCACTCCCAGCGTAGCTGCTGAAGACATTGTACCTAATGCTGTGAGGTAAGCAGGACCATAGTATTTCAATACCTGCCAACTATTTTTTCTTGAGTAAACAGCTGCAATGAAATAAAGCAATGACAGCCAGATGAAATGACAAACAATAACAACTATCAATACGGAGAGGAATACCGGTAACTGCTTCGTAACAGCTCCCTGATAGCTAAGAATGCAGAAGTTAGCGGCAATAAATACGGGAAGTACGGGAAGCAGTACTCTTTTCACCAATTCAAGTACCATCTTTTGAAAAGTATCCAGTAGTTTTGATATTTCATCCGATTTAACCCAAGCAGTAGCAAGTCCTATCAAAGCTGCCAGTACAAGGGCCGTCATAACATTCATGACCGGTGGAATATCTATTTTTAGTAAATTTTCCGGCAATGCTTTCAGTGTATTGGCATCATCGGCTATATGCAGAAAAGGAATCACATTGTAACCTACGGCTGCTCCGAAAAAAGAGGCTCCGATAGATGATAGGTAGGCTATGCCGAAAGCGAATAAAAGCATCTTTGATGCATTGCTGCGCAAATGGGCAATAGAGGGGGATATGAATCCCAGAATAATAAGGGGAACCAGGAAAAATATAATCTGTCCCGTGATGTGCTTTATACAGATAACGACTTCCAGCACTGCGTCATTAACAACAAAGCCTGCCAACAGTCCGATAA
Source organism: Phocaeicola sp. RTP21359st1_B8_RTP21360_211022 (assembly GCF_040911965.1). Classification (NCBI taxonomy): domain Bacteria; kingdom Pseudomonadati; phylum Bacteroidota; class Bacteroidia; order Bacteroidales; family Bacteroidaceae; genus Phocaeicola; species Phocaeicola sp. RTP21359st1_B8_RTP21360_211022. Next base: position 25,587 of record NZ_JBDFXP010000039.1, on the reverse strand, counting down.
TTACGGCAATAAGCAGTTGTACGATAGTATTACTTAGAAACTTTTTCATATATTTTTTTCAGTTAAACGATGAATATCCGGAAAAAGTTTGCTGTATAGGTATGTTATTTCATAGCTTGAACAAAGATAGAAAAATAAAATAGAATGCCGTATGAAAAACAGAAAAAGACGGGAAACATCACGCTCCCCGTCTTATGAAATCTTTTTGCCTTATGCTAATACCTTGATTAAGTGAAACATTTAAAAATCTCTCTTATAAATAATAGTTGTTACTGAAATATGAATTAAAAGTTGTTTTTACCTGTGTCCCACCATAGCCGTGTACCGCCATTGTCTGCACCACCAAGAGCCGTACACAGATTTTTATACTGCTCAGGATCTTTTTTGGCATCATCTTGTGAGAAGGGGAGGCGGCGAATCATGATGTCTGTATCAATTGTACCATTGCTGTTGTTGGTTTGTACTTTGAATAATTTCGGATATCCGGTACGGCGCTGTTCTGCCCATGCTTCCATGCCTTCTGGCCAGCAAGCAATCCATTTTTGAGTGATAATTTTTTCAAGTTGTTCTTCTTGATTAGCTGCATCGTCAAAATTGGGAGTGGTGGTTATTAATGCTTTCATGTCTTTTCCGGGGCCTGCTGCGTAATTAATGTAATCTGTCGGTTTACCTTTACTTGTCAGATATAGGCTTGCATCTCCGGCACCCCATTGGCTGAATGAAGTTTGGACACCGGTTTCATAACATTGCTTTGCGCTTTCGTTTTTCGGATTGATACCTCGTAAAGATGCTTCGGCACGTAAGAACCAAGTTTCTGCTGCTGTCAGAAGAACGGCGGGTGTGGATGCTGTGATTGTTTGGGTGTTGATAAAGGAATAGCTTTGGTAATAATTGGGGTCACCGTCCTTGGCATATACTCCTTGAGGTACTCCTAGATATTCCTCTGTATGCTCTGCCAATGTCGCCGGATTATAATATATACTGATGCGTGGATCTTTATAACCGTTTAGGACAGAAGCTATTGTTGCTCCCATATAGGTTTCTCCCCAACCGGCAACACCTGCTAACGGGTTTTGATACCCCTTACCGGAGATTTGTATGTTTTCATCAGAAGATTCTATGACACCATAAGAGTTTTCTAATGCTTTTTGGGCTTCACTGGTAGCAAGTGTCTTATCTACATTAGATACGCGCATAGCTAGACGAAGACGTAATGAATTGGCAAATTTTATCCATCTGCTGGCTGTAGGACAATTGCACATATTAATGCTTTTCACGCCATCTTCTTTGCCGCCTTCTTTCAAATAAGTATCCAATGCGTCTACAGCTTTATCCAGATCATCAAAGAATGCTTTATAAGCTTCTTCCTGGGTATCAACAGAGTTTGTTTCGTTTTTTCCGAATTTAGAATAGACAATAGGGCCATAAGTATCAGTTATACGGTGCATGGCTTCTACTTTTAAAATAAGGGTTGCACCATAAAAATGTTTGTATTTGGCTTCATCTTGTGTAATTAATGTTGATTTATGGGCTACTGGAAATATATAATTATAAGTATAATTCCACGCACTGGCTGTCCATCCGGCCTCTAATGCATATACTGTATTTTTATCGCTGAATTTGGAGGCAAAATCATGAAAATATCCTGAGAACATATCATGATTCAAGTTTTGGAATGTCTGCCAAGGCCAAGTGGTGCCTTCTCCCCAGTCGTAGTTAAAATAAATACCTTTTTGAATTGTCTCAAAGTTAGTAGTGTATTTTTGGAAATCATATTCTTTTACAGTATCATCAAAACTACCGTTGATTTTATTGTCAGATTCGAATCCGTCTGTGCATGAGGCTAAACTCAGAAGGCTTCCCACGCATAAAATTGAAATATATTTTGAACTTTTCATAATGTCTTTGTTTTAAAATTAGAATGTAAATTTAACGTTGAAACCAATATTACGTGTAGTCGGCATGCCGAAAACATCAACGCCCTGCAGAGTATTACCTACTGATAAAGTTGCATCCGGGTCAAATGGAGCATCTTTGTACAAAAAGAATAAGTTACGTGCAACCAATGTGAGATCTAATCCTTTGATGAATTTGGTTTTGGCAAGGAGGGTTTCCGGGAATGAATAGCCTAGTGTCAATTCTCGTAAGCGTACATTCGTTGCATCATACATATAGTATTCTGAGATGCCGTTACGTCCTCCGACTGTACCATAGAAGTTAGGAACATCTTTGAATTGGATGCCTTCATATTCCACATAACCGCGATCACGGGATTTTCCGGATTCTTTGCTGACTCCCATTGCGTCAAGATGTGCTTGTGTCAATGACATGACATCTCCTCCGATACGTGCATCAATCAAGAAATACAAAGTAAATCCTTTGTAAGTAAAGGTATTGCTCCATCCTAATAAAGCATCAGGATTAGCATTGCCTAGTAAAGTATTGTTACCTGTAACTTTGATTGGATTTCCTGTCTCGTTTAATTTAATCTTACCATTTTCATCTCTTTCGAATCCGTTTCCATAAATATCTCCCAGTTTCCCACCTTCTTTTACCCACATGTCATAAGCCATGGAGAATCCTTCAGAACCGTAGCGGAATGATTTATAATCCTTGTGTAAGGAAACAACTTTGTTTCTGTTCATGGACATGTTTACAGCGGTTTTCCAACGGAAATTTTCATTCATCAAAGGAGTACCCTCTAGTGTCAATTCGATACCAGTGTTACGAATTTTACCTGCATTGATATAACGGAACGCATAAAGTGAACCAGCCGGATTGGCTACTCTTAACAGTTGGTTCTTTGTATCTGTACGATACCATGTAAAGTCAATTCCGAAACGATTATTGAAAAACTTCCATTCTGTACCGAATTCAATGGAAGTACTGATTTCCGGTTTCAAATCACCACGTTGTTCTATATCGTTTGTTTGGATACTTCCACCACATTGAATGATATCAGCTAAATTGGTGATGCCGATGGGAAGGTCATTGCCGACCTGTGCAAATGAACCACGGAATTTTGAAAAATTGATCCATTCCGGTAGTTTGATGCTGTTGCTCATAATCCAAGTCAAACCTACTGACGGATAGAAAAATCCATTTTTCATACTTTCTGTGTTTGCCAGGGTGGAAGACCAGTCATTACGTGCTGTAATATCTAAATAAATAGCATCTTTCCAACCCACTTGTGCTGTACCAAATAAAGATTGTATAGTACGTTTCGCTTCAATTGTTTGGTTGATATATCCCTTTGAAGAGAATATGATATTGGAAACGGTAAATACATTAGGACGATATAAAGATGCTGTTTTGGAGTCGATCATTAAAGAATTGGCTTTGCTGACGTTAATGCTGGTTCCTAATGCGGCATTGATGGAAAAATCACCAAAGGTTTTGTTGAACATGGCCATGAAATCACCATATACTTGGAAGTTTTGTTCATCCGACCATACATAGCGTCCGTTAGGTAACCCTGTTTCATCATTTTTTCCGGCAATGTTTGCTGCTGTTGATGCATACATCTTGTTGTCAAACTTATCACTTACATAGTCTACATTCCCGCGTGCCTGGATACTTAACCAGTCAGTTGCTTTTATATTTGCACTGATAGAAGCTAATGCACGGTAACGTTTACTCTTGTTGGTCACACGATTTTTTATCCAGTACGGATTCTGATCCCATTCGCTGAATGAGCCGTCTTCATTTTTTGTATACCAATTCTGTAAGTTCATATTGCGGTCAGTATCGAAAACTTCAAAGTTTTCAGCGTAGGGAGCCAGATCGGCACCACGGGGAAAAGAATACAAGCCAACCAGCGGATTCAGATAATAACCACCTCCGGCAGGAGTATTACGGATAGTTTGTGTCATCAAACTGGCATTTCCGTCCAATTTTAAACGATCATTAAAGAAACTGGCTGTTTCACGGAAAGTAATATTGTGCTTTTGAAGCTTATTTGAGTCCACGATACCTGTTCCCCGGGTATTGGCATAAGAAAAGTAAGTTTGCATTTTGTCATTACCTGTTTGGAAGGTTAAAGAGTTGATGGCTGTAATACCATTGCCAAACCAATTACCTACGTTATTATAGTCTGTCAGATTTCCTTTGTCGCCCCAACTGCTGGTACCATCGGCAGTTTGTCCATAATTGTTTTGAAATTCCGGCAGGCTGACAGCATGGTCTACTGTCAGGTTAGAGGAGAATGTAACTCTTGACATACCGGCTTTCCCTGATTTTGTAGTAATTAAAATAACACCGTTGGCAGCTTGGGAGCCATAGAGAGCAGCGGCAGACGCACCTTTTAATATACTCATACTTTCAATATCATCAGGGTTCAAGTTGGAAACACCGTCACCAGAGTCATGGTTGACCCCGTCATTTTCACCTCCCATAACGGTGGCTGTTGATTCTGTTGTGATATTCAGCATAGGAACGCCATCTATGACATATAACGGTTGGTTGTTACCACTGGCGAATGCTGAACGTGCACCACGGATAGATACTTTTGCCGAACCTCCCAGACCGGATGAACTCTTTGTTATTTGCACACCGGCAGATTTACCGGCTAATGAATTGATCATATTAGCGTCCTTTACTTTATTCAGTTCGTCACCATTCAGTTGCTGAGTGGAATAAGTTAAAGAGGCTTCTTTCTTTTTAATACCCATAGCGGTTACTACAACAGTTTCCAGTTTCAATGCGTCATCTTCCATTTTAATGGTAAAATTAGTCTTTCCGTTTACTGGAATTATGACTTTTTTATAACCGATATAAGATATAACCAGTTGTGCATCAGCCGGAACTTCTAACGTAAAGTTACCGTCAATATCGGTAATTGTACCGTTAGTAGTACCTTGTTGAATAATGTTTGCACCGATAATTGCTTCACCTTGCATATCAGTTATAGCACCTTTAACAGTAATTGTATTTTGCTGTTTTACTTCCTCACGGGCTATATTGCTTTCTTTTGTCAAAACAATGTTTTTACCTTCCATAACATAAGTGATACCAGTTCCGGAAAAAACTTCATCTAGAATTTCGGATACGGCTTTATTTTTTGCGTTGATTTTTACCTTGCGGCTTAGATCTACATTTTTCTTACTATAGACAAACAGGTAATTAGTTTGTGATTCGATGGCAGAAATCAATTGGGCTACCTTCATGATGTTGGTATCCAGACTGACTTTGGCGTTCTGAGAGTGTACATCCATACTGAATGCGCTGAATGCTGTGGTTAACAGAAGAATTAAGGTGATCTTCATAGTTCGTAATATTTGTTTAAAAGCTAAACTTTTTGGGCATAAGTACCCTTCCAAAGAAATTTTTCTCATATCTTTGTAATGTGTTAAGTTAATAAATTTGATTAAGGTCAATTGTTAGCTGTCGAATCGGGGAGTATGGGGGTACTTTCCGATTCTTTTTTCAAAGGTTTTTATGTAATCATAACAGTTCATTTTTTAAGGTTAAACTTCTATTGTGATTTTATTCTATGGTTATCTTGTTATGTTCGTTATCAATATTGTATTTAAACGGATGGTCTTTTTGTATAACTTTTAGTATATGCTCTATGCCGTCCAAATCTTTGAATTTACCAGTGCAGCGGTAGTTCTCTAAGATTTTAGGATTCTTCACTGTTATCTTATAATTATAATATAGAGCAATCTTGTCCAGTAACTCTTTAAACGGAACATCATCGAAATAATAAATGCCTTGCATCCATGCCAAAGCATTGTTACTGCTCATTTCGCCCGTTTTGTATTTGCCGTTTTCCATTGAGAAATACTTTCCTTTTGTCAGGCTGGTAATTGGCTTTTCTTCTTTTGCATTGTTGGTAAGCAAGTTGATGGAACCTTCTATCAGTCTGGCTATAAAGCTGTTTGAACCTTTATAGGAGCATACATCGAATTTTGTTCCGGTGACTTGCACCTTTATGTTTTCTGTCTGCACATAAAAAGGAATCTCCTTATTGTGTGCCACCTCGAAATAGGCTTCTCCGTCTAACGTGACTTTACGGTCTTTTTTACCGAAGTCTTCATCATAAGTTAGTGTGGTTTGGGAATTCAACCATACTACAGAACCGTCAGGAAGATCCATCTGTGCACGTTGACCTGCTGGAATACGGATGGTTTGTGACAATTGTTGTTTAGGTTTATGCATATGTGGCAAATCCATTACAAAAACAATAGCCAGCATGGCGGCAATGGCAATCAGTGGGTACAGGTACAGATGCCCTTTCGGTTTCCGTTGTATGTTCGAACCGTCAGAAAAAAGGGTTACATCAAACAGCATTCGCTCTTTTAGAAAGTGTTCCTTGTTTTCTACACTGCTTTCTACCCATTCCACAATCTGGTTTTCCTCTTTTTCGGTGGTTTCTCCTCTGAAATATTTATGTAGCAATTCGGTTTTCATTCTTTCTGCATTTTGTATATAGAACAGGATAGCTGGAAACAACCCTAGTGGAAAAATGATTTTTTTTTCGATTTTCTCAAAAAAAGTGCTTTTTATCCTCTTTTTTCATTTCAAGTAAAATTATTACCCCCCTGACACACTGCTAATAAAAAATATTAGTAACTTTGCAACACCCAAAATAAGCGAGATTGTATTTATACACTATAAACAAAAATAAGAGATTATGATGACAATTGACAAATTCAACTTTGCCGGTAAAAAGGCAATTGTCCGTGTGGACTTCAATGTACCTTTGGACGAAAATGGTAAAATTACTGATGATACTCGTATCCGTGGTGCTCTTCCTACACTGAAAAAAGTGTTGGCTGATGGTGGCAGCTTGATTATCATGTCACACATGGGTAAACCCAAAGGTAAGGTAAATGCTAAATATTCATTGAGCCAGATTGTCGATGCTGTTTCTGAAAAATTAGGTGTACCTGTTCAATTTGCTCCTGATTGTGCGAAAGCCGGTGATGCTGCAGCTGCTTTGAAACCGGGTGAAGTCCTGTTGTTGGAAAATTTGCGTTTCTATCCTGAAGAAGAAGGAAAGCCTGTTGGCATTGACAAAGAAGATCCTGCATACGAAGATGCCAAGAAAGCGATGAAGGCTTCTCAGAAAGAATTTGCCAAGACTTTGGCTTCTTATGCTGATTGCTATATCAATGACGCATTCGGTACTGCTCACCGTAAACATGCTTCTACAGCCGTTATCGCTGACTATTTCGATGCGGACAACAAGATGTTGGGGTATTTGATGGAAAAAGAAGTTCAAGCTGTTGATAATATCCTGAAAGATATCAAGCGCCCGTTCACTGCTATTATGGGTGGTTCCAAGGTGTCTACTAAGATTGGTATCATTGAAAACCTGATGGATAAAGTGGATAACTTGATTCTTTGCGGTGGTATGACTTATACTTTTGCAAAAGCTCAAGGTGGAAAAATTGGTAATTCTATCGTAGAAGATGACAAATTGGATTTGGCTCTTGATATCATTGCTAAGGCTAAAGCTAAAGGTGTGAATTTGGTATTGGGCTCTGATTGTGTGGCTGCTGATGCATTCTCTAACGATGCTCATACTCAGGTTGTTCCTGCAAATAATATTCCTGACGGATGGGAAGGTTTGGATGCAGGTCCTGAAACTCAGAAAGCATTTGCTGCTGCTATTGAAGATGCCAAGACTATTCTGTGGAACGGTCCTGCCGGTGTTTTTGAATTCGATAACTTTACTGCCGGTTCACGTGCTATCGCTGAAGCTATCGCAAAAGCAACTAAGAACGGTGCATTCTCATTGATCGGTGGTGGTGACTCTGTAGCTTGTATCAACAAGTTCGGCATGGCTGACCAGGTTTCTTATATCTCTACCGGTGGCGGTGCTTTGTTGGAAGCAATTGAAGGAAAAATTCTTCCGGGTGTTGCAGCTATCAAAGGTGAATAATTAATTTTCTGCTATATATAAAAAAGGCAGCCTTTTCGAAAGCTGCCTTTTTTATATTCTTTATTTTGTACTTTTCAGAACATGAACAAAACTGTTGCTACCAGTCTGTTGTTTGAAACAGAATGAGTATCAATAATTTTTCCGTTAGAACTTTTCATGGAACCATACCATGCGGAAGTAAGATTGTATTCAACTCCCAATTTCCAGTGAGGCACATTATAGGTTAGTTCTGCGCTGGTGCTTACCAATTGGTCTACATTGGTTCCTGTACCATACATTTTACTTATTTCGTCACTCGTTCCTAAATTTTTCATATAACCTAAAAAAACAGCCGGTTTCCATTTCTTACCGTATGCAATGTTCAGCCATGAACTAGAATTCCGGTTGGGGGAATACTCTTGTTCTCCCGTACGGGCATCAGTGGATTTTACACCGTATCCGCCCAGCATGGATACTTGTGTAAGATTGGAACCCAAAATACTTTTTGCTGCCACATACCATAGGGGAGAAGTATATTTCATGTGAACTTCGTAAGACAGGGCAGTGACACGTTCATCCACTTTGTAAACTTCATCTTCTACTACCGATTGAGTACGAGGTTTTAATGAAATCATTTCAATGCCTGCTCCCACTAGCCAGTTGCTTCTTTTGTAATCTGCACCAATATAGATTTCGGGTATACAACTTTCTTTTATGTATTTCTGGCTTTTCCCATCAGGACCTTGAGACAGGTATTGGGATTGCCAAATAGCCGCGCCTGTCAGTTGTATATCACCAGCTTTGTAGCGGAATCGTATTTGTGGGGCACGGCTGAACGGTTGGAAAGGAGCTCCCATATTCAGATTCAGAATTTGTGGAGCAACGTCACCATATAACGGATGCCAGGTTTGTCCCAACAGTAAAGACGGTTTTCCCCAATCAAGGTTTAAATAGGCATGGCGCAGACGTACAGTGGAGAAGGTTGTTCCTGATCCGCGGAAGTCCATTTCTACTTTTGCGGAGGTTTTTGCTCTTCCCAACTTGGGACCTTGCACATCTATTCCCAAACGGGTATATAAAGTATAAAAGCTTCCATTAGCTGTCGCATTCAGGTCTTTACCTGTTGCATCGTACACTTTATCTTTAGGATACATATAGAAGAGCCCGTCAACAGTTTCTTCATTGGCACGACTATTGTAATAGAAGTCGGTGCGGATTTGTCCGTAGAACTTGTAATTGAAATCTTTGTCTTGAGCAAAACTTTTTGCCGATAGCAGTAAAAATGTGAATAAAAATAAATATTTTCTCATATTTTAAAGGGTTATTATAAACAGTCGGCAAAATTACATAATTTATTTGAAAATCGCACGTGTGTCTTGGTAAAAGAATTGTGCGCCTCTACATATAAAGTCTGCACCGATACAAATTATTTTTGTTGCCTCATTCAAGGCAACATTTGAATCTTGTCGTATTCTTCATCAGTTACGGGTTCTAACCATTCATTGGATGTGTTTTCTCCGGAAAGTTCGAATGCAAGGTGGGCGAACCAACTGTTGGCGGCTGCACCGTGCCAATGTTTTACGTTGGCAGGGATATGGATCACTGTGCCGGGAAGAATCTCAACAGCTGCTTTACCTTCCTCTTGATACCAGCCACGACCGGCTATGCCGATAAGCATTTGTCCGCCACCTTGAGTTGCATGGTGGATGTGCCAGTTGTTACGGCAGCGTGGTTCAAAGGTGACATTGGAAATGCTTACCTGTTCACGAGAGATAGGGGCGAGGTAACTGTTACCAGTGAAATATTGTGCATAAGCGGTGTTTGGTTCTCCGATAGGAAAAATCATTTCGCGTTGGAACGTTGTTTTTTCATCTTTATCTTTACAAGAGATATCTTCATTCCATACTTCTTTGGCAAGACGGAATGCCGCCCATGCTTTCGGCCATCCTGCATAGAAGCCGATGTGAGTGATGATCTCTGCAATTTCCGTACGCGTAATACCGTTGTTTTTGGCTGATTGGAGATGGAATGTAAGCGAACTGTCCGTTATTCCTTGACTGATGAGTGAGGTGATTGTGACTAAACTGCGGTCACGAAGACTGAGTTGCTCGGTGCGGCTCCACACTTCTCCAAAAAGAATGTCGTCATTAAGTTCCGCGAATTTAGGAGCGAATGTTCCTAATTGGTCGCGTCCTGCTGTCTGTTTGATCTTTTTTTGTGCCATACTGGTTGTTGTTAAAATACTGAATATTAAAAGTAAAATGACTTTGTTCATAGCGTTCATATTTTAAGTCTTTCAATATAAATTCTATGTACAAAAGTATGGAGTTGAAAAAAATAAGATTGTACCCAGATTACAGATTTTTATACCATTTTTCCTGTTTCGTTTGTTGTGCTTTTTAAAATGAAATTCCATTGTCATCCGGCTAAGTTTTCAATCAGGAAATAGAAAACAAGGTTTTGAGCCGGATTACAATGGAATTTAATTCTCCTTATATAAATAGGTAATTAATAGATTTCTATTTCGTCCAAAGCTATTGTGCTGGGTACCTCGCTTTTATCATGCGGGCTATAGCAATCAATTCCATTGCGTATTTTACCTCCGCTTGTAAATTCTATTTTTACCTTCACCGCCTCTTGTGCCGGAAATTCTATTTCTTCATCAAAACCTCTGAACGTATTTTCTTTGATATCGTAAGTGAATTCTTTTTCGGCTACTTTCTCGAATTTGTTGTCTAAAGAGGAAACATAGACTACAGCTTTGCTCACCGGCAATATTCCACCTGCTGCATTATACAATGTACCGAATCTGATTTTACGGATAGTGGCTTTCTCAAAGTCTACTATAAAAGTAACTTTGTCATTATTGTCTGGGCTGATACCTACCCACGGGGTGGAGGAGGCATTATTTCCACGTTTTCCATTGGTCAGTCCTAAAGTCACAGTGTCTGCGCCCAATATATCATTTTCTCCTAAAATATCACCTTTCATACCTTTGGGTTCGGGCATGATTTCATATTTTTTCCCACTGATTAAATTCTTGTAAAGCTGTTTATGAGTAACCTTACCGATTTGTTTGCCGTTAACGAAAGCAGCGGCTTTCAAGTCGTATGTGCCGTCCAATGGGAATGGATGATTGTATAAGTTGGCATGTATGGATGGTTGCTCACCATGAGTCGTATAATAGATTTGTGCTCCCGGATAGAATGTTTCCAGCTCTACATTCAGTACACCTTCTTGGGTGGCACGGGTGTTGATATTTACATCAAAGAAGTTGAGGCAAGGTTTTACGCCCATTGCTTCCAGACGTTGGAAGTCTTCAACCATGCGGTTGCAGAATGAAGTAAAATTCTTTTTCTTCATCGGAGTCCAGCCGGTTTCGGATATAGCGATCAGGCGTGGGAAGATTTGATAATCACGGTTATCCTCAGTTGGCATATATTCTGCCCAGCAATTGGCCTGTACACCAATGATGTGCTGTTTTACCAAACTGTCTGCATCAGCCGGTACAGGATTATAGCTGTATGTCTTTTTCAGTGTGTTGTATCCACCGATAGTAACAGGGGCTATTTCCGGTTCTTCCTGGTAATGGTCAAGGTAAGCGTAAGGATTAGGAGTCATAATAGCATCATGTCCGGCTTTGGCTGCGGTCATTCCGCCTTCCACACCACGCCATGACATCACTGTGGCGTTGGGGGCAAGCCCTCCTTCCAGTATTTCATCCCAACCGATGATATTACGTCCTTTGCTGTTCAGGTATTTTTCCACACGGCTTACGATATAACTTTGTAATTTCTCTTCTTTCGTATGCTTTCTTCCGTCTACGGGATTGGGAGTGATGTCATTTTCCAATCCCAGTTCACGTATCAGTTTTTGACAATGTTCACATTGTTCCCAAGCTGTTTTAGGACATTCATCACCACCTATATGTATATAAGAGCTTGGGAATAATTCCACCACTTCGTCCATGACTCCTTCCATAAACTGGAAGAAGGTGTCGGTAGGGCAGAATACTTGGTCAAACACACCCCATAATTTGCAAACTTCGTAGGTGCTGTCCGGAGTACAGGACAATTCAGGGTAGGAAGCGATAGCGGCCAAGGCATGTCCAGGTAACTCTATCTCCGGAATGACAGTGATATATTTGCTTTGAGCGTATGCAACGACTTCTTTTATTTCGTCTTGTGTGTAAAAACCTCCGTGGGGCTTGCCGTCATATTTGAATGGGTAATGGGTATAGAAATAATCCACCATGGTTTCTGAACGTTGAGAGCCGATCTCAGTCAGTTTGGGGTATTTTTTGATTTCAATTCTCCAGCCTTGGTCGTCTGTAAGATGCCAGTGGAAGGTGTTCATTTTATGTGCAGCCAATACATCTATGAATTTTTTGATATAATCTATAGATGCGAAATGGCGGCATACATCCAGCATGGCTCCGCGATAGCGGAATGTCGGGGCGTCTTCTATTTCAACGCAAGGTACACTCCATTCGGCATTACGTGCTCTTTCTTTACAATAGACATCCACCGGCAACAGTTGATACAGGGTTTGTAATCCATAGTAAAAGCCGTTAGGCGCCGATGCGGTAATTTTTATCAGTTGAGGGGTGACCGATAACTTGTAGGCTTCTTTTTCCATCCCCGGAATGCTGTCAAAAACAATGGAGGGTACATTTTCATGTAACTCGTCAGTCGGTTTCAGCTTGAGACCGGCTATATCCAGGAGAGTGGTTGACAGGCCGGAAGCAATGTGTTTCACTTCTTGTGAGGCGTTAACGACGATAGGAACATCACTGTTCAGGTAAAAACGTCCCTGCTGCTCGCTCATGGTAACAGGCAATGGAACTACATTGTACTCATTGATTACTTCTTTCATTTGGCATCCACACATTAATAACCCAACGAAAAATACTGGCAGACTCTTTTTCTTCATAATAAATCTGTGTTAAGTTTTTAAATAAAGGGGGTATAGAAATTCTTTTTGGACAAAAATAGCAATAAAAACGGAATAAACATGTTTTTCAGAGAGATTAATATGTTTACAATATAAAAATATTTTTCACAGATTTGTTTCTTTATTGCTAATAGAATGCTATCTTTGTCCGAGTTAACCAATTTATTAATCTAACGCGCATGACAGCAAATACCCCCAAACGGTTGCTTGCTCTTGACATCTTGAGAGGCATCACTATTGCAGGCATGATTCTTGTAAATAACCCCGGTTCATGGGGGCATGTGTATACTCCGTTGGAGCATGCCGCCTTTAACGGGTTAACCCCTACCGATCTCGTTTTTCCTTTTTTTATGTTCATTATGGGAATATCCACCTATATTTCTTTGCGGAAATATAATTTTACTTATTCTCATGCTACATTACGGAAGATTGTGAAACGTACAGTCGTTATTTTTTGTATCGGTCTGTTTTTGAATCTTCTGGCCAAATCGGTTTTTACACATCATCTGAATTTTGAAGAGTTGCGTTATTTAGGAGTCATGCAACGGCTTGCTATAGGATACGGTGTGACTAGTCTGGTTGCTATAACGGTGAAGCATAAATATTTTCCCGCTATCATTTTGGTGACTTTGGCCGTCTATTTTCTTTTATTGGCTATGGGAGACGGCTTTAACTTGTCGGCCACTAATATAGTGGCCCGTTTTGATGTATGGGCATTGGGTACATCCCACATGTACCATGATGGTGGAATGGCGTTTGATCCGGAAGGACTATTGAGTACGCTTCCTGCGGTGTGCCATGTAATGGTAGGGTTTTATTGTGGAAAGTTATTGTTTTCTGCTAAAGATAATGACGAGAAGATACAACGGTTGTTTTTGGTGGGTACAATTCTCACATTTGCTGGCTTTTTGTTAAGTTACGGCTGCCCTATCAATAAGAAAGTGTGGTCGCCTACTTTTGTCATTACAACCTGCGGATTGGCATCCAGCTTTTTGGCTCTGCTTATCTGGATCATTGATATAAAAGGTTATCAAGGTTGGTGCGTTTTTTTCCGGTCGTTCGGAGTGAACCCTTTGTTTATCTATGTGTTTGCGGAAATAATGGGGATTCTATTGGGCGCTACGGGGGCAAGTGTCTTTATTTATGAAAAGGTACTGGTTCCGGTGTTGGGAAATTATCCCGGTTCATTAGCCTATGCTTTGTTGTATGTATTATTTTGTTGGAGTATTGTTCATATTTTATACAAGAAAGGTATTTATGTCAAGATCTAAAAACGGAAACAGAAAATTAGTTAAATGAAAGAGACGAAGAATGTTTTTATGTCAGAACTGACGGAGGTGTTTAGCAAACGTCAGCAACAGTTTGTTCAGTTTGCTTACTCGTATGTCAGGAACAGGGAAGAGGCTGAGGATATTGTAATGGGGGCTTTTACTAATGTATGGGAGCACCGGAATGAGTTACAGGAGGATACCAATATTTCTGCGTTGCTGTTGACTGCCATAAAAAATCGTTCATTGAATCATTTGCAACACTTGGAGGTACGTATGCGTGCCGAGCAGCATATAGGAGATATGCGGCAGAAAGAACTGGCTTTGCGTATCTCGACTTTGGAGGCTTGTGATCCCGATAAATTGTTTTGTGATGAGATTCAAGCTTTGGTGCAGGAAGCCATTAGTGAATTGCCTCCTACAAGCAGGGAGGTGTTTATTTTGAGCCGGATGAAAAATTTACCGAACAAGGAAATTGCTTTGCGGCTGGATATTTCTGTAAAGACTGTAGAATTTCATATCACCCGGTCGCTGAAACAGTTGCGGGTGCAGCTGAAGGATTATCAGTTTCTTTGGAGTTTTTTATAAAGAGATATTTAGTAAATGTTCCTACAAAATACCATGACATATGAAGGTGATAGAGTATAATCACTTCATATGCTATTTTGTTGTCATTTTTTTTATATTCTCATATACTTTTATTGGGTAAGACATGAAGCTCCGGAAGAAGTCTGCTGACCTCTTCTGATTCTTTCTGTAAACTCATATCATGTTGCTTTCACCGTTCTGTTCCTGATCCTGTAAATCATTAGTATGGCATTTACCGTATGTATTCTGAAGAAAATCCACAGGATTTCCGTCTTCCTGTTCCTTGCCTTTATCCTTGCGAGCGAGTAATGTTGCTTTTGATTACCGAAGCTTCCTTCAAGCTGGGTGACTCTTTTTTTGAGAGTTCACTTCTAAGCGCTTTCCTTAAAGGCTCATCTTTTATCACCCTTCCCTTGCGCACAAAGGATGTGGATATTCCATATTTTGTACAGAACTTTCTGTTGATATTATTGGCATATATGGAATCGGCAGCCACACATCTTACCCTTACATTCATGAGCTTCTGCTGCATACGGATACAGTTCTTCAAGCGTATACCCTCATTGAATGTCTTGAACGAGAGGTGTTCGATGAACGATATGCCATCTATCTGTATATTATTGACCTTTGTATCGAACTTGATGGACTTGGTTTCCTTGCCTCTGACGATGGGGCATACATAATGACGGTCAATGCTGACTGCGGTTACTGACTTTTCGCCCTTCAAACATTTCCTTTTCCTATACAGGAACCTTTCTGATGATGGAAAGACACTTATGGTAATCTTGGGTATATCGGAGTGAGGTTCCATACTCTCTATGAATTTCATCCCTTTGACTGAGGAGTTTTTCAAGGAGCCTGACCATACGACGCTTGAGCATTCTTGTTCTTGAAGTTCTCCTCTTTCTTTTCTTGCAGTAGGACAGATAGGATTCTGCCACATTCCTGTATTTGTTGCGTGGACGCCTTATATCCAGCTCCTTGCAATGCCGGCATATATGCCCGTAGAGCCTTCGATACTTTCTCAAAGGAGCTTCATGTCCGTAGGAAAATGCATGTGGCTTTCATAACATGTAGCATCAGTCATATACACGTGAAGGTTCTCAAGATAAGGTTTCCAGTGTGAGGCAAGCACTTTCTGAAGGGAATCAATGTTAAATGCTATTTCATTACGGATAGCACTGATAATCTTGTAGTTGGTATAGGTCGGGACGGGGCTATCATGATGTCGCAGAACAACTGATAGTGTATGTTTCCGTTAAGATATTCTACTGGCAGTCTGTCAGAGAATCCGGTGTATGCTTTCAGGACCATAAGGGCTATTTTACACAAGGACTGAAACAGTTCCTGTGCCCTAGTTGGTGTTCTGACAAGCCTGTTTCTTTGGCTATGCTCTCAAACGGAAACACAGAGTGAAGTCTGCCAAGCTCACTCTTATAAAAACTCTTACGATAGTTCTTCAGAATATCAAATTTTGTAAAGTCCAAAGTTAGGTGGATCTCCGAAATATTTTGTATCTTTGCCATATCTTAATTTGGATATTTCTCCCGTTTTGGCTGTCAAACCTTATTTGTGGGGGAATACCTAAAGATACAAAAAAGCCAACTAATTTGCAATACATTGTGTATAAATTAATTGGCTAATTTTATAATATTTAATGAATATCCCTAATTATTTGGATAAATATAACCTGAAAGATGATTATCTCGGTGCCAAATAGGATCCATTTCTGGTATATTAGACATTGTGGAAGTACGATATCTTTTAGTTGGGGGAATCCCTTCTAATTTGTAGTATTCATATAATGGACATAGATTATCAGCGGTATAAGGACTTGCATAAACATATCCTATAATACCCTTAGAAATATAAGGGCTGATATCATCTTTTGTTGTAGTATAGTTGAAATATGATGTCCAATAATAATATAATGGAACAGTTCCTTCTAGTTGCTCTTTCAAAACATATCCTTCAATATACTCCAATTTGTTAAGAGCATAATCTGGAATATAGGTAGTTGTAGTGCTAATGTCACTGGGGGCAAAATCCCCACCACTATAAGTATACAGCGGAAGCAATTCTAATGTCTTCAACTGCGCTTGTTCTATATGCCGTTCCACCGCCATTTTTATCTCTTGTTTCTTTATCGGATCCTGAATAAATTCATAGATTGGATAAGTTTCTTCCCAGTTAATCTGTGTTAAATTCACGTTGCCCAATTTCACAGAATTTTCCCATCCTTGTATATCTACTCCAGTAGGCATTCCCTTTTCCAAATCATATTTTAGATTAGTACCATTACCACCATAAAATAAGATATATAATTCTTTAGCTTGGTTTTCAACAGTTAATGATTCATCTATTTGAGTAGAATTTTCAACATTTACGCTAAAGCCTATTTTCTTTAAAGATAATTCAAAACTAGATTCCACAGCTTTTCTTTTAGTGCTAGAATCCATTTGTTTTGCTATTACTGACCTGAATATTAACTTATAACGTCCTCCTATGACAAAATCTGTAAGTACGTGTGTACCATATCTTTCAACAATTCTATCAGCAGATAAATTCTTTAAATCTTCGGTAAATTCATTGGATAGATATTTAGAAATATCACTGACCTCATCATTTATTCGTATATATTTTGTATTCCTAATAGCATCTAAACTAGCGAATGAATACTTAGTGGAGCGAGAATATTCTGATGTAAAAGTGTTAGTAATACTTTGACTAAAACACGCCATTGTATCTTTAGCATTTCCAAATCGTAGATTTATTTTTACTTTAGATTCTTCAGTTATCTTTTTTACATAATCTGTAGAATTATAGCCTGAAACCATCTTGTCATATCCAAATGAAGGAGTACCTGTAATTAAACGTCCCTCATGATCTTGTTTATATTTATTTATGTCCAATACGGGACTTTTCACAGAAAGAGGATGTAAATATTCACCTGTAACATCATATCCCATTCCTAACACGTCATATTCTCCATCACCTGCAAAACGAGGCAATAATTCGGAATTGCAAATTTCAAGCATCTCTTCATCGTTAGAACATGAAATTAGTAAGCTACAAGATAAAAGAAAAAAACACAATAATTTCATAATATAAATCAATTTAAAGTTAATTTTTTTTAGTTATAGTCATACCCAATCAGAATTTATAGTTCAAGCTTATGCCAAACACTTTATTGGTACGACTGTAAACATCTATGTCTGTTATTTTTTTTGAAGCATCTGCAAGTCCACGCGGATTATTCTTGGTATAGTCGCTGTAGTTAGTCCAAAAATAAGCTATATCTAAGCTCAATGCTTGGTTAAAGTTGATACGGGCACCGAAACCTAAAGAGTAAGAGTCACAATAAAAACTAGTATCAGTTTGAAAGTCGTCAGACAATCCATAATCAGTTTTTTGATATCCGCCGCTTATTGTCAATTGTTTCGTTGCATCCCATTCAATTCCAGCAAGATATTCATTAGTTCCTTTTGTCAGATACTTTTGCTTTCTTTCTGCCATATCTGCAGATTTATCATCAAAAAAATGATATTCAACAGAAGTACGCAAAGTAGGGAGGATCTCATAGCCTACAGCTATGGTTAATAAGGATGGAATATCATTGGGAGTGTTTACCCCATCTTGATAAGCTGTTAAATATTTTTTATCAACATTGATTAAGTCAAGTTGTTTGGTCTTATTTTCGATGTTAAGATTAGTCATAAACTCATATTTTGCACCAAAATTCCATTTCCCTAACTTAACGTCTGCGCCAATGATAGGAGTAATTCCCCAACCGCTTTGATCACAATTTAAACGAATATCTGCTAACGTGGGGTCTATAGGTAGAACTGCTGCAGATTTTTCATTCAATTTTGCGTTTAAGAAACCTTCATATCCGCCACTAAAGTAGTTCATGCGTCCTCCTGCAAATACTGAAAGCCAATCATTGATTTTGTAACTCAATCCCAATTGCAAGCCATATATGTATTGTTTTCCATCCATTGCTGTAGTTATATCATACATATTAGGAGTGATTTTACCACCGGAACTTTGACTAATTAATTTCATAGCTAGGGCACTAAACATTGGTAATCCAGCATCGAAAGAGGCTTTACCTCCACCGCCTGTTATAGCAAAATTAGCTGAGATAGTCCAATCTCCTTTTTTGTAAGCTCCGTGAAAACTAGGAATAAATGGAGCAGAAGCAGTTCCTTTATAAAGGCGTGAAGTTCCTTGCCCATCAATAGCTTGGAATAAAGGAGAAGTTGAAGTGATTTCACGTGTTTGGTAAGCACTTTGTCCAGTTAGTGATAAATAGAATCCGTCTTGGGGTAAAAATGCCAGACCCGCAGGGTTTGAATATACACCGTCTATATCGATAGAAGCACCACGGGCAATCATTCTAAGGAAAGAAGCATGTTGATTAGTATTTGTCAAGTAACCTCCTGCGAAAGTTGAATTTGAAACGATTAGCATCGCTGCGCTAATTAATAATAGTTTCTTCATTTATTACTTAATTTTTTTGTTTATGGGCGCAAAGGTAGGATAAAATAACACACGGGCAAACCTTTTGTGCAATTATTTGTGTTGTCTATTGAAAAAATCAACTGTTTCAATAGAAACTATTTACTTGGATGATGAATATCCTTTTTTTTATTTGTGTGATTGATTGGTAGGAACTGTGGAATGAGGGAGCGTGCTGATGCTTTTGTGATATATTTGTTCCGGCACGCCTGTCCGCTAAGTAAATTCCTGGTCTGTTTACGGTTTCTTCACTCCATTCAGAACACCGGATTGAAAAGAATGTAGTATCTTTGCAACTCTTTTACTCAATGCAAAAAAAATATATGTATACCAACAAAGAAATATGGAACGTAAGTTATCCGATTTTTCTCGGATTATTGGCGCAAAACATTATCAATGTGACAGATACTGCTTTCCTGGGCAGGGTAGGAGAAGTCGAGTTGGGAGCTTCCGCCATGGGTGGATTGTTTTATATCTGTGTCTTCACTATTGCTTTCGGTTTTAGTGTCGGTTCACAAATCTTGATTGCTCGTCGTAATGGAGAAGGACGTTACAAAGATGTGGGTCCCGTAATGATACAGGGAGGGACATTCTTGCTGGGATTGGCGGTGCTCATGTTTGGGCTGACACATCTTTTGGCCCCATCCATTGTCCGCTTGCTCATTTCATCTGATTCCATTTTTGATGCTACCATGGAATTTCTCAACTGGCGTATTTGGGGCTTTTTCTTCGCCTTTGTCAACGTGATGTTCCGTGCGCTGTATATTGGCATTACACGTACTAAGGTGCTGACAATGAATGCAGTGGTCATGGCATTGGTGAATGTGCTGTTGGACTATATTTTGATTTTCGGTAAGTTTGGAATGCCGGAGATGGGGATTAAAGGAGCAGCTGTCGCTTCGGTGATGGCTGAAGCCGCTTCATTGGCTTTTTTCTTGATTTATACCTACGCAAAGGTGGATTTTAAGAAATTCGGCTTGAATCACTGGCAGAAGATTGACTTTTCTTTATTGGGAAAAATTCTGAGTATTTCGTGTTTTACCATGATACAATATTTTTTGGCCATGGCTACTTGGTTTGTCTTTTTCATCGCGATAGAACGGTTGGGTCAACGCGAGCTGGCGATTGCCAATATCGTGCGTAGTATCTATATTGTGATGCTCATTCCGGTTCAGGCATTGTCTACTACTACCAATTCATTGGTCAGCAATCTGATTGGTGCGGGGGGGATAACCCATGTCATGCGTTTGATTTGGCGTATAGCCCGGATGTCGTTTCTCATTATGGTGGTCTGTGTGGCGGTGGTGGTGCTTTTTCCTCATGCCATGCTTTCGGTTTACACCAACGAACCGGCGTTGCTGGTAGAGTCTGTGCCTTCGTTGTATGTCATTGCCGGAGCGATGATTATTGCATCAGTGGCGAATATTTATTTCAATGCCATTTCGGGAACTGGAAATACGCAGGCTGCTCTGATACTTGAAATGGGGACTTTGGTATTCTACGCCCTTTACATTCTATGGATAGGCATGGTGGTGAAAGCACCGGTTTCTGTTTGTTTTTCTATAGAGGTGGTGTACTATAGTTTGTTACTGCTTAGCAGCATTATTTATTTGAAAAAAGCAAAATGGCAGAATAAAAAGATATAAGGTTCATAAGTTTTTTGTATTTTTGCACCCTGTTGTTATTCTGAAGGTTAGTAAAGAAGGACAGGCAATCATAATTTGTAATTTATAATTAAATATATATGTTCGATAATTTAAGTGAGAGACTGGAACGGTCTTTTAAGATTCTGAAAGGTGAGGGGAAAATCACCGAGATTAATGTAGCGGAAACATTGAAGGATGTGCGTAAAGCTTTGTTGGATGCTGACGTGAACTATAAGGTCGCCAAAGGCTTTACTGATACTGTGAAAGAAAAAGCTTTGGGGCAGAATGTGCTTACGGCTGTGAAGCCCAGCCAGTTGATGGTAAAGATTGTACATGATGAACTGACTGCATTGATGGGCGGTGAGACTGCCGAATTGGTGTTGGAAGGTCGTCCGGCGGTTATCCTGATGTCAGGTCTGCAAGGTTCCGGTAAGACTACTTTCTCCGGTAAACTGGCCCGTATGCTGAAAACCAAGAAGAACCGTAAGCCGCTGTTGGTGGCTTGTGACGTTTATCGTCCCGCTGCTATCGAACAGTTAAGAGTATTGGGAGAACAAATCGAGGTTCCTGTATATAGTGAATTGGACAGCAAGAATCCGGTGCAGATTGCATTGAACGCTATTCATGAAGCAAAAGCGAAAGGTTATGATTTGGTTATTGTCGATACAGCCGGTCGTCTGGCTATCGACGAACAGATGATGAATGAGATTGAGGCGATTAAGAAAGCGGTCAATCCGGATGAAACATTGTTCGTTGTCGATTCAATGACCGGTCAGGATGCGGTGAATACAGCCCGTGAATTTAATGAACGTCTGGACTTTAACGGTGTTGTGCTGACCAAGTTGGATGGTGATACCCGTGGCGGTGCCGCTCTTTCTATTCGTACCGTTGTGAATAAGCCTATCAAGTTTGTGGGTACCGGCGAAAAGTTGGATGCTATCGACCAGTTCCATCCTGCACGTATGGCAGACCGTATTCTCGGTATGGGTGATATCGTGTCTTTGGTAGAACGTGCGCAGGAGCAATATGACGAGGAAGAGGCAAAGCGCCTTCAGAAAAAGATTGCCAAAAACCAGTTCGACTTCAATGACTTTTTGAGCCAGATTCATCAGATAAAGAAGATGGGTAACCTGAAAGAGTTGGCTTCCATGATTCCGGGTGTGGGTAAAGCGATTAAAGACATTGATATCGATGATAATGCATTCAAGAGCATTGAGGCGATTATTTATTCCATGACTCCGCAGGAACGTACAAATCCCGAAATCCTGAACGGAACACGTCGTACGCGTATAGCCAAAGGCAGTGGAACCAGCATTCAGGAGGTAAACCGTCTGCTGAAGCAGTTTGACCAGACCCGCAAGATGATGAAGATGGTGACCGGCAGCAAGATGGGTAAGATGATGCCGAAACTTAAAAAGTAAGGTTTAAATAAACAGGTAGGGAGAAAGTGCGGAACTTTCTCCTTTTTTTATTATGCAACGTGGCTGATTTATGCTACATTTGTTGCTCAATGGATTATTTATAAATAAATAGTATGCAACTAATTGATGGAAAAGCTATTTCGGAACTGGTGAAGCAGGAGATTGCTGCGGAAGTTGCCGGAATCGTGGCTAAAGGTGGCAAGCGTCCCCATTTAGCTGCAATCCTCGTTGGACACGACGGGGGAAGTGAGACATACGTGGCGGCTAAAGTAAAGGCCTGTGAAGTATGTGGTTTCAAATCCAGTCTGATCCGTTATGAAGCAGATGTGACGGAAGAAGAATTACTGGCAAAGGTCAGAGAACTGAATGAGGATGCTGACGTGGATGGTTTTATCGTACAACTTCCCTTACCGAAGCATATTTCCGAGCAGAAAGTGATTGAAACCATTGACTATCGGAAAGATGTGGATGGTTTTCACCCTATCAATGTAGGTCGTATGTCCATTGGTCTTCCTTGCTATGTATCTGCTACTCCTAATGGTATTCTGGAATTGCTGAAGCGTTACCATATTGAAACACAGGGAAAGAAGTGTGTAGTATTGGGCCGTAGCAATATTGTGGGTAAGCCTATGGCGAGCCTGATGATGCAGAAAGCTTATCCGGGTGATGCCACTGTAACTGTTTGTCACAGCCGCAGCAAGGATTTGGTAAAAGAATGTCAGGAAGCTGACATTATCATTGCTGCACTGGGTCAGCCGAATTTTGTGAAGGCTGAGATGGTGAAAGAAGGTGCGGTGGTTATTGACGTGGGTACTACCCGTGTGCCGGATGCCACAAAGAAATCCGGATTCAAACTGACCGGAGATGTGAAATTTGATGAAGTGGCTCCCAAATGTTCTTATATCACTCCTGTTCCGGGTGGTGTGGGACCTATGACTATTGTATCTTTAATGAAGAATACGTTGCTGGCTGGAAAAAAGGCCATTTACAAATAAGTGCCACACGCTTTGCGAAGCTTGCTGGATAAAAAAGAATGTGTCAAAAGTTTGGTAATGCTTACAAGATAAGCTGACCTGCTTTTGACACACTTGTTTTCATGAACAAAAGTTATGCCTGTTTTTCGGACTTACCTGTAAAATCATAAGGAAGGATTTTCGCTCTTAAAAGATTATTTTGTTCTTCGGAGTAATCATACTTTCGGGAGTGTCCTTGATGTATCGGTCTTTCTCGCTGGGAAGTTCGGGACATTTATGCCCTCATGCCCTCACTGCATGTATAATAGGTTTATTATAAAAGATTTAGATGGTGAGGGCAAAAAATATTGCTCTCACTTATGCTCTTATGCCCTCACTGTATTGTGAAGCTGAATTTTGCATAAAATGCTTGAATACAGTTATATATATACTTTTTATAGGCTATTCCGTTTTGATGTAAAGTAGGCTATTTTTAGGTTTTTTTTGTAAGAAGTGCGCATGGAGGATTTGTACCTTTATGGAATATGGCGGATTCCGGCTGTGGTAAAAAAGATCAGGTCATTTTTAAAAAAGATGACGAGCTTTTTTTAAAAGGCCGCCGTCTTTTTTAAAAACGTCTTGGTCTTTTTTTTAAATGTCCTTGTCTTTTGGACTGGCGGTTGGCATGCTTGCTGACGTGGTTTCTGTTGGGGTCATTGTCATCAATAAGGCATGTGTGTGATATATAAAGATTTGTTGCAAATGCTTGTAGATCCTCTTTCTAATTTTTTATTTGTATTATTCGCTTGAAAAAAACGATGGTACTGCTGTTTCAGAACGGGTGCAGGTTAGTGAAGCCTGTTGGCACAGTTCGGGGTTGCTCCTACGGAATTCAAGCGTATGAAAACTGTAAATTAGTGTAGAACTTTGTTCTTTACGAATTTTTTCCTATCTTGTACCCTTTAATGTTAGAATAGATGAAACAGATCTTCATTCTTTTTTTGCTATGGTTTGGTTTGTCGCTATCGGCGCAAGATCAGATCTCTTTGTTGTTTGTCGGTGATTTGATGCAACATCAGGCTCAAATTGATGCAGCCAGGCAAGGAGACGGGTATAATTATAATGATTGCTTCCGTCATGTGAAGAAAGAAATAAGTGAGGCGGATATGGCTATAGGGAACTTAGAGGTGACATTGGGAGGAAAGCCTTATAGAGGGTATCCGGCGTTCAGTGCTCCGGATGAATATCTTCATGCTATAAAGGAAGCCGGATTTGATGTATTGCTGACCGCTAACAATCATTGTCTGGATAAGGGGAAGTTGGGGTTGGAACGTACTATTCTGATGTTGGATTCTTTGAAAATACATCATGCTGGAACCTATAGGAACCCGGAAGAACGTCATAAGAACTACCCGTTATTGATTGAGAAGAATGGTTTTAGAATTGTATTGTTGAACTATACTTATGGAACGAATGGCTTGAAGACTGATGCTCCGAATGTGGTGAATTATATTAATCGGGAACAAATAAAAAAAGATATTCTTGATGCACGCAGAAAACTTCCTGATGTTATTATAGCCTGTATGCATTGGGGAGTGGAATATTGTTCGTTCCCTGAACGATCGGAGTGTGAATTGGCTAACTGGTTGATTGAACAAGGAGTTGATCATGTAATAGGTTCGCATCCGCATGTACTCCAGCCTATGGAAATTGTAAAAGACCCCCGGACTCCTGCCCGGCATGTCATTGTTTATTCATTAGGTAATTTTATCTCAAATATGTCGAAAGAAAAAACGGATGGAGGAGCTATGGTAAGATTGAAGTTGCAACGGATTTTTCGAATAACCCGTTTAGCGGATTGTGAATATGCATTGGTTTGGACTTCAAGACCTGTTTTAAGTAAAAAAAAGAACTTTGAATTATATCCTGTTACTTTTATTAATAAATCCATTAATAATGAGGAACTTAATGTGATGAAACGTTTCTTGAAAGGAACTGAAAATTTATTAGGAAAATCGAATGGAGGCATAAAAGAGTATTTTTTTGAATAATTTTTCCTCAAAAAGTTTGCAGATATAAAAAAAAGCAGTACCTTTGCATCGCTTTCGAAAGGAAAGCCTAACATGGTGACTATAGTTCAGTCGGTTAGAGCGTCAGATTGTGGTTCTGAATGTCGTGGGTTCGAATCCCACTAGTCACCCCTTCACCTATGAAAGGTTCTGTAAATCTAATGATTTATAGAACCTTTTTCAGTTTTTATGTCTATTAGTGTATTATCATGATGATAAATTTGGGCTCAGCGGAAATTTCTGGTTGTTAAGTTTTAAAATTAGCTACCTTTGCTTACCTTTGTTTTATGAAACCCGAACG
>NZ_JBDFXP010000038.1:0-51662 GCF_040911965.1 Phocaeicola sp. RTP21359st1_B8_RTP21360_211022 | reverse complement strand
CAAAGGTCATTATACTTATCCTATGGTGGCGCAATTTTCAACTGGAATATTGGCGCACTTTTCAATTAGTATCTACAAGTGAGGATTTGAGGCGCTTGGATAAAAACAGTTAAGGGGCATACGGGAGGACAACCGTATGTCCCCGGCTCACTTATATTTTATCAGCAAAAAAAACGATTATTATGGCAACAATAAAAATCAAGTTCAGGTCCTCTTCGGTCGCAGGCAAAGAGGGCACGTTATGTTATCAAGTGATACACGGGCGGCAGACCCGCCTGATTAGTACGGGGTATAAATTGCACCTTTATGAATGGGACAAGGAAGCGGGCAAAATCCGCAGCGTGAAAGGCAATCCGGACCGGGAACGCTATCTGGAAGCCTTGCGTTTCCGTATGGAGGAAGACCAGAAACGGTTGAACGGCATTATCCGGAAGCTGGAACAGTCAGGGAAACTTTCTTCCGAGCAGATAGTCCTTGCCTATCACAGTCCGGAAGGACATGACGACTGTTTCTTTGTCTATGCCCGGAAAGTCATCGACCAGACCAAACGCATGGGGAAAGAGCGGACATCCGAAGTCTATGCCAGTTCACTCAACAGTTTCATCCGTTTCCGGGGCGAAGCGGGAGATGTACCTTTGGATGCGATGGATTCCGTCATGATGATGGAATACGAGGCTTACCTGAAGCAGAACGGGAAATGCCCGAATACGGTATCTTTTTACTTGCGCAATCTGCGTACCTTATATAATAGGGCATCGGAGGAAGGATTGGTGGAAAACCGCAGTCCGTTCCGCCATGTCCATACGGGAGTTGAGAAGACGGTCAAAAGGGGCGTATCCTCAGAAATCATCGGACGGATCAAGAATCTGGATTTGGAATTATATCCGGCCTTGGCTTTCGCCCGGAACCTGTTCCTGCTCTGCTTTTATCTTCGCGGCATGTCTTTCGTGGACTTGGCTTTCTTGAAAAAGAAAGATTTGCAAAACGGCGTGCTTGTCTATCGGCGGCACAAGACCGACCAACAGCTTTGCATCAAATGGGAGCAGCCCATGCAGGAAATTGTCCGGAAATACACAAATCCGGATTCTCCTTACCTTCTTCCCATCATCAAGGTGCCGGGAGAAAAGGAAAGACGGCAATACCTGAATGCCTCGCATGTGATGAACAAGCGGTTGCAAAAGATTGGCCGGATGGTTGAATGTCCCATCAAGCTCACGTTTTATGTCGCAAGGCATGGGTGGGCCAGCATCGCCAAGAGTCAGAATGTGCCCGTGCCTGTCATCAGCGAGGCGTTAGGGCATGATTCGGAAGATACGACCCGCATCTATTTGGCCCTACTGGATTCTTCGGTGGTGGACAAAGCCAACAGCAAGGTCATCCGGTCTATTGGCAGATAAGAATGATTGGGTACCCCCAAACACATTTTGTAAGTTGAGAGATTCCCCTTGAACCTTTCCCGTTCAGGGGGATTTTTGTTGGACAAAGTGGTAAATCTCTCTTTAAGAGATGTTTCGCACGCCGCAAAATTACAAAAAATACTGCAATCCACACAGGATGAATCCTGAAAATTACGTTTTGGGCGAACCTTCCCACAGGATTTGTTCGACAAAAGAAGAAGAATTGTTTGACAAATAAAAGTGTATGAATTAACAAACTGTTTATTTTCAAATAAATAGCAGGTTGGATACATCTCTTAAAGAGAGATGTACCGATAATGTACATGATTTCGAGTCTACCAAAGTACGATTGAGGTCATGCCGAAATAAGATAATGATAGCATATATAATGCTGGGGAATTTCCCCGAACTTTTGGATAATACCGTTGTAACTACATGTGTTTCAATATATAATAAACACTTGGAGGAGTCGGAAATGTATCCCTTCACCAACTAAGGCGTAAGGCTATCCATTTATTATCATGGACGAAATACTACCTATAGAGGATAAACTGCACTGGTATGCCATGCGTGACCTCAAACGCAGACATGCCAAATTGCCCGCCTACAAGATGTTCGAGAACTTGAAGGTGCAGTGTTTCACTCCTATGGTGCATCGTTTGGTCGTAGTTGGTGGCAAGCGGGTGGATCAGGAAGTGCCTTTCATGCAGGACTTGCTTTTCGTGAAAGACACGAGGGAGCATCTTGATGCCATTGTGGAGAGTACCCCCAAGCTTCAATACCGTTACAAGCTCGGTGTACAGCACACTCCTATCATCGTCCCTGTCGCAGATATGGAACGTTTCATCAAGGCGGTAGAAGCCAGTGATAATCCTAAGTTCTATTCCCCTGACGAGGTGACACCGGAGATGAGAAACCGGAAAATCCGCATCATCGGCGGGCAGTTGGACGGATATACGGGCACATTGGTGACCACACGTGGTTCGAAGACAAAAAGGCTGCTGGTGGAACTGCCCACCTTGTTGGCTGCCTCCATAGAAGTAGAAGCGGAGTATATTCAGCTTATTCCATGAGGATATGAACCGATTGTAAATTTTTCCCTAACAAACAGGAAAAATCAATCCCCCTTGCGACCGAAAATTAATGCTATTATAAATTGATTTAATCACAATTTCAATGAACAGGTTCGGCATAGAGCTTGGCAAGTTGATGGAGAATCATCTGTCAGACATACTTTTCAGTGAGCGTTCCAATAGAGAGCATATTCATCTGTACCGTGTTGATAATTATTGGGTGGCATTCGAACGTTCTGCTTTTCACCTTTGTCACATCTATACGAAATCGGTTATTAATGCGATGAAAGTGTTTCGTGTGCCCCTCCCTATTGTTGTGACAAGTGTAGAGGACAGGGAAATGCCATTTGCCGTAGGTGACATGGAGTGTATGAAAAGAACATTTGTAGAAAGGATATACAAGACAGGAAAGCCAGTTGACGGCAAATCATTCAATGAATGGCACTACCAAAACACCATAGTATTTCAAGACACAGGCTATAGAAGGTCTTAAACAAAGAAAAATCAGGAATATGAGTATAAATAAAGTATTTTACATCTTGCTCATTGTCGCAAGTACAGTGACACTGGGCTCGTGCGGTTCTTCCAAGGAAGTAGTTTATTTCCAGGATTTGAGACCCGGGGAAACAGAAATCAAGTTGCCTGAAGTGAAAGCCATTACAGTCCGACCGGAGGATAAGATTTCCATTATCGTCAACAGCCGTGACCCCCAGTTGACGGACTTGTTCAACCTGCCTTATGTGTCCAGGCAATTGGGTCAGTCTTTAAGGACAAATGGCGTGACGGCTTCAAGCAATCAAGGAGTATCCGCTTATACCGTAGATGCCAACGGTAAGATAGATTTTCCTGTACTTGGCAAGATACACGTGGCCGGAATGAAGCGGGAAGAAATCGCCGAATGTATCAAGAACGAATTGATAAAGGAGAATTTGGTGAAAGACCCTGTCGTGACCGTGGAATTTGCCAATCTCTGCATATCCGTGTTGGGCGAGGTGAACAGTCCGGGACGTTTCAGCATTGACCGGGACAGGCTGACCATACTCGATGCACTCAGCATGGCAGGCGACCTGACCATCTACGGAAACCGTTCCAAGGTGATGGTGTTACGGCAAGAAGGGGATGTGCAACGGGTGTACGGACTGAACCTCACTTCCGGCGAACACATCTATTCTTCACCCGCCTATTATCTGCAACAGAATGACGTGGTGTATGTGGAACCCAATGAAGTGAAAGCCCGTCAATCTACCGTCAACGGCAACAACGTGCGTTCCACCTCGTTCTGGATTTCGCTGGCATCGTTGCTGACTTCTGTGGCCATCCTCATTTTTAATTAATCACGTCCAATCTAAATATTGTATATCGTGGCAACTCAAAACAATATATCCAAACCTAAACAGAAGGAACTTGCGGAGAAGATAGGCGTTTCCGCTTCCCAGTTGAGCCGCATTGTCAGCGGCGAAACGAGAACGGTCAGCAGTGATATTCTCATAGGTGTGGCAAAGGAATTTAAGGTATCGACAGACTACATACTGGGCTTGTCCACCGTGAGCGTCCGTAAAAGCTACGATATTTCTGAATTAGGCTTGTCAGAGGGAGCCGTAAGGGGGCTTGTGACGGGCGCTGTTGATGTGCAAATCCTCAACCGCCTGTTGGAACACAGGAATTTTCCTAAGCTGATAGATTTGATACGGATTTATTTTCAGGACGCGGCGGCAAAGGGGATAATGGCACGAAACCAGCTTATCGAGATAGCAACGGCTTCCCTGTCCGACCTGATGAAAGAACACCCGGAACACCGGGCAGAAGCGAAGCAGGATTTACAGCTTTTGAACGCCCAAAAGATGGGGGAACATGAAGCGGAGATTGAAAAAATCAAAAATGTGTTCCTGGCTATCCTGCGGGACATTAAGAAAGACATAGACAACGGGGAACAGCTGGGAGAAGCTGTGACCGCCGCTATGTTCCAAGCCATGCGGGACGCACTGGCGGAACAGAAACAAAAACCGCTTTCCATTGACGATGTAACGGCGATGATAGCTGGACAGATCGGACAGCTTGCACCGATGGACGAGGAAACCGCCGACCTGTTTCAGCGGTTAGTAAAGAAAATGATTGAACAGGCAGAGAAATAAATGTAGGAGAATATTAGAAAATGGGAAAAAGCAACTCGTACTATATGCAGCTTCATGTAGAAGCACTGTTTACAATGAATGAAAAGAACGAACTTATGACTATAAGGGAACCATGGGACTCCACTTCACAGCCGGCTCCCCGCTTCTATTTGACAAGACCACTTTACGAAAAACCACATGCTTATTTTCGCGCTGACGTACCGAAAGAATTAAGAGAAAAACTACAATCAATTACCAACAGAGAGCCAGTACTGATGCTGCCGAATGAATCACCTATTTATGATAAAGAATATCGGCAACTATTAGGAGAAAGTAAGATTTCAGAAGATGCTTGTTTTTGGCTTCCTGAACAGCCAAAGTTAAAAGCCTGCTTACTCACTAAAGACAACATTGAGCCTCAGATGAGCCACTATTTTCCCTGGCTACCTGAAGAGTTGCTGGATGTTCCCTTTTGCGCTGCTTATTTGGAAGATTCTCAAGTCGTATCTATTTGTCGTAGTGTTCGGATTATTCTTGAGGCAGAGGAAGCGGGAATTGAAACGGCTGAACTTTACAGAAGAAAAGGGTATGCATTCCACACACTTGCAGAATGGGCAGAAGCAGTTAGACGAAATGGTAGTATTCCTTTGTATAGTGCGTCCACTTCTAACTTAGCCTCTTTAGGTTTAGCAAAAAAGGCAGGCGGCATTTTCTTTGGTAACGGTTTTTGCGTTTGCTGATTTATGGTTTTGGGGTATAATAAACTGTTTGAAGAAGAAAAGAAGCGGCTAAAATAGATTGCGGAGAAGTTGGACTTGCCGAAAAATCCAAACCCACAGCGGGGACGGAAAAAGAAATAGAGAACAGCAAATCGAAATAGGAGGAGTGAAAATGAACCAAGGAAGAATTATTGTGATTACAGGTTCGCCGGGAACAGGAAAGACAACAATTGCGTCGATTGTCGCAAAAGAATCGAACATGGATAAATCTGTGCATATGCACACAGACGACTTTTTCCATTATTTAAGCAAAGGAGCAATACCGCCGCATTTACCAGAGTCCAACGAACAAAATTTAGTTGTTATTGAAGCCTTTTTAGAAGCTGCAAAGCGCTATGCCCGCGGTGGATATGATGTAATTGTAGATGGAATTGTAGGGCCGTGGTTTTTAGAACCATGGAGAGCCCTTGTTCGAGAAGATTATGAAGTACACTATATTGTTTTAAGGGCCAGTAAAGAAGAAACTATGAAGCGAGCTGTGGAGCGCTCAAAATTAGACAGAAAAACAAATGTTGAATTAGTAGAAACCATGTGGGAGCAATTTTGCAATCTGGGAATATATGAATCGAATGTTATAGATACGACCACTTATTCCATTCAAGAAACTGTTTCCGCAGTACAAGAAAAAATCGCAAGTAGGGCAGCGTTGTTGTCTTAGATTTTTTTGCTTTTTTGTGGTATATTATCCTCAGACAGAGCTAAAGGAGAGAGCGGAACATGAAAAGCGATTATTCAAAAGAAAGCATCACAGAGTTTTTAAGCCGAAAGTACGGTGAGGATATAAGGCTTTTTCCGATAAAAGAAGGGCAGGAGTCACAGGCGTATTGGTTTTCGCGTGGCGGCAGAGAATATGTCGTGCGCATAAATTCAAATATGGAAGGCTTCAAAAAAGACAAATACGCCTATGAGCACTTCCGCTCGGATAGAGTTCCTATTCCAGAGGTTGTTGAAACAGGCAACTTTGACGGCACGCACTACTTCTGCATCAGCGTAAAAGCGGACGGGATTACATATGAGGACTCCGATGAAGAAACGGTTGTGCGACTGCTCGGCGATATTACGGATGTAACCGAAGCAATATCGCGAACCGATATATCAGGCACTTCCGGCTGCGGCGTGTTTGACAGCGATACGGGAAACGCTCCGTTTTACAGCTGGAGAGAATATCTTGCGGAGGTATTCGAGAGAGACTGGACGGCGGTAAGCAGGAGCTATGTTAACCTCTCACTCATCGACGAGCTTCTCGCGGCATATCGTGAGCTTATATCTTATTGCCCGGAAGAAAGAGCGCTGTTCCACGGGGATTTCGGCTCGAATAATGTTATCGTAGGCAAAAAATCGAGGATAAGTGGCGTTATAGACTGGGACTGCGCGGCTTACGGGGACTTTCTTTACGACATCGCGACCGCGTATTTTTGGCGGACATGGCTCATGTGCATGGAAAAAACTGCGGCGTATTGGGAGAGAAAATACTCTCACCTGCCGAGATATACCGAGCGAATTTTATGCTATGAGCTGCGGATAGGGCTGACGGAAATATACGAAAACGCTGTCGAAAACGATACTGAGACAACAGAGTGGCTTCAAAACAGGTGCCGCGAGATTTTGAGAGAATACAGACAAAGAAAGGCATGATAAAATGAGAATACTGTTCACAGGCTTTGACCCGTTCGGGGGAGAGAAAATCAATCCTGCGGGAGAAGCCGTAAAAATGATGAAAAACGAAATACAAGGCGCGGAAATTTTAAAGCTCGAAGTGCCGACGGTGTTTGGAAAGGCAGGAGAGGTTCTTAAAAAAGCGGTGGAGCAATACAGACCCGACGCGGTGGTGTGCGTAGGTCAAGCCGGAGGGAGAGCCGCCATTACTCCCGAGATGATAGCCGTGAACATAATGGACGCGCGCATTCCCGACAACGCCGGAAACAAGCCGTGCCACGAGCTTATAATAAAAGAGGGAAGAGAAGCGTATTTTTCCTCACTTCCGGTGAAGGATATCGAGAAAAATCTAAATGATAACGGAATTCCGTCGTCGGTATCGTATGGAGCGGACAACGAGTAAAAGAGTGACCGCCGAGATAACCCATTGCTCGGCGGTGTTCCTTTCCAAGTTAATTGCGTGATATAGATTGAAAAGTGGATAGATTTATGATATAGTGGATAGATTTATGATATAATGAGTTATCAACAAATCGGAATTTGTGGAGGTAAAATATAGATGAATCAAGGTAGAATTATTGTAATCACAGGTGCGCCGGGGACAGGAAAAACTACAACGGCATCTGCTGTTGCAAAAGAATCAGATTTGGAAAAGTCTGTGCATATGCACACAGATGACTTTTATCATTATTTGAGTAAAGGGGCAATACCACCGCATTTGCCAGAATCAAATGAGCAAAATTTGATTGTCATTGAAGCGTTTTTAGAAGCTGCGAAGCGATATGCTCGTGGGGGATATGATGTAATTGTTGACGGTATTATCGGACCGTGGTTTTTAAAGCCGTGGCAAAGTCTTGTTCGGGAACATTATGAGGTGCATTATATTATTTTAAGGGCAAGTAAGGAAGAAACCTTGAAGCGAGCTGTTGAACGCTCAAAGTTAGACCGAAAAACAAATATCGAATTGGTAGAAACAATGTGGGAGCAATTTTGCAATCTGGGAATATATGAATCGAATGTTGTAGATACGACCAATTATTCCATTCAAGAAACTGTTTCCGCAGTACAAGAAAAAATCGCAAGTAGGGCAGCATTGTTGTCTTAGATTGTTTTGGTGCAATTCCCATTTATCGAGCAGATGAAGTTGGGGAGCCGCCTGGAGGCGGCGGTGCCGAAGGATAAAATAGGAGATGTTAAGGTTATGAATAATGAATACGATAATGAGAAGTTTTTTGAAGAATATGCAAAGATGTCCCGCAGTAAAGAGGGGTTAAAAGCTGCTGGTGAATGGCATCAATTAAAACCTTTGTTTCCTTCGTTAGAAGGAAAATCTGTTCTTGACTTGGGGTGCGGATATGGCTGGCACTGCAAGTTCGCAGAAGAACAAGGAGCTACAAAAATATTAGGGATCGATTTAAGTAAGAAAATGATTGAGGAAGCCCAAAAGCGCAATTCAGGAAATCAAATTGAATATCGTATTAGCGGATTAGAGGAATATGACTATCCAGAAAATGAATGGGATTGTGTTATATCTAATTTAGCTCTGCACTATATAGAGGACATAGTGGAAATATTTCAAAAAGTGTATAGGACATTAAAACCAGGTGGAATTTTTCTTTTTAATATCGAACACCCTGTTTTTACCGCAGGAGTTGGGCAGGATTGGATTTATACAGATGATGGGAAACCGCAATATTGGGCGATTGATAATTACTTTATAACAGGAGAACGAAATACACATTTTTTAGGATGTGATGTAGTAAAACAACATCACACACTTACACAGATTATAATGGGATTGCTGAACAATGGGTTTGAGCTTAAAGTTGTAGAGGAAGCAGACTTTTTAGAAGAATTTGATCCACGCTATAACGAAGAAGGTGTATCAGAACTTGATGAACAATTTGAGCGGTTGCCAGACGGACACGAAGCAAAACGCAGTTACTATTTAGGCTTCCGACAAGCACAAAGTGAAGCAAGACCAAACATTGTTATTAGTCTATTGAAGTTAAATTAGATGCTAAAAATTTGTAATTAAGAAGGAGTGATTACATGAACAAAAATATAAAATATTCTCAAAACTTTAATATAAAATATTCTCAAAACTTTTTAACGAGTGAAAAAGTACTCAACCAAATAATAAAACAATTGAATTTAAAAGAAACCGATACCGTTTACGAAATTGGAACAGGTAAAGGGCATTTAACGACGAAACTGGCTAAAATAAGTAAACAGGTAACGTCTATTGAATTAGACAGTCATCTATTCAACTTATCGTCAGAAAAATTAAAACTGAATACTCGTGTCACTTTAATTCACCAAGATATTCTACAGTTTCAATTCCCTAACAAACAGAGGTATAAAATTGTTGGGAGTATTCCTTACCATTTAAGCACACAAATTATTAAAAAAGTGGTTTTTGAAAGCCATGCGTCTGACATCTATCTGATTGTTGAAGAAGGATTCTACAAGGGTACCTTGGATATTCACCGAACACTAGGGTTGCTCTTGCACACTCAAGTCTCGATTCAGCAATTGCTTAAGCTGCCAGCGGAATGCTTTCATCCTAAACCAAAAGTAAACAGTGTCTTAATAAAACTTACCCGCCATACCACAGATGTTCCAGATAAATATTGGAAGCTATATACGTACTTTGTTTCAAAATGGGTCAATCGAGAATATCGTCAACTGTTTACTAAAAATCAGTTTCATCAAGCAATGAAACACGCCAAAGTAAACAATTTAAGTACCGTTACTTATGAGCAAGTATTGTCTATTTTTAATAGTTATCTATTATTTAACGGGAGGAAATAATTCTATGAGTCGCTTTTGTAAATTTGGAAAGTTACACGTTACTAAAGGGAATGTAGATAAATTATTAGGTATACTACTGACAGCTTCCAAGGAGCTAAAGAGGTCCCTAGCGCCTACGGGGAATTTGTATCGATAAGGGGTACAAATTCCCACTAAGCGCTCGGGACCCCTTGTAGGAAAATGTCCTAAGTGTGGCAACAATATTGTATTAAAAAAATCGTTTTATGGTTGTTCAAATTATCCTGAATGTACCTTCACTTTAGCTGAACATTTTAGAAAGAAAAAACTCACCAAAACAAATGTAAAAGAATTACTAGAGGGAAAAGAAACCCTGGTAAAAGGAATCAAAACGAAAGATAGAAAGTCCTACAATGCCGTTGTAAAAATCGGAGAAAAGGGATATATTGATTTTATCTATGTATGAGAACGTATTTTTTGAAATGCTTGAGCGAATCATTCAATTAGAAAACGAAAAAGAATAGAATCACAAATCACAAGTGATTAATCACAAATCACTTGTGATTTGTGATTGTTGATGATAAAATAAGAGTAAGAAGAAATAGAAAGAAGTGAGTGGTTGTGGGAAATTTAGGCGCACAAAAAGCAAAACGAAATGATACACCAATCAGTGCAAAAAAAGATATTATGGGGGATAAGACGGTTCGTGTTCGTGCTGACTTGCACCATATTATAAAAATCGAAACAGCAAAGAATGGCGGAAACGTAAAAGAAGTTATGGATAAAGCCTTAGAAGAATATATTCGGAAATATTTACCTGACAAACTTTAAAAGGAGTGAAAATGAAATGGCAGTTACTTATGAAAAAACATTTGAAATAGAGATCATTAACGAATTATCGGCAAGCGTTTATAATCGAGTATTAAACTATGTTTTGAATCATGAATTAAATAAAAATGACTCTCAATTATTGGAAGTCAATTTATTAAACCAATTAAAGCTTGCAAAACGTGTAAATCTTTTTGATTATTCTTTAGAAGAATTACAAGCCGTTCATGAGTATTGGCGGTCAATGAATCGCTATTCAAAACAAGTTTTGAATAAAGAGAAAGTGGCTTAATATGGCAAATATAGTCAATTTTACTGACAAACAATTTGAAAATCGCTTAAATGATAATTTAGAAGAATTGGTTCAAGGAAAAAAAGCGGTTGAATCGCCAACCGCTTTTTTACTTGGTGGGCAACCAGGGTCAGGGAAAACGAGTTTGCGATCAGCAATTCTTGAAGAAACACAAGGGAATGTTATTGTCATTGATAAAGAGGGGTTAAAAGCTGCTGGTGAATGGCATCAATTAAAACCTTTGTTTCCTTCGTTAGAAGGAAAATCTGTTCTTGACTTGGGGTGCGGATATGGCTGGCACTGCAAGTTCGCAGAAGAACAAGGAGCTACAAAAATATTAGGGATCGATTTAAGTAAGAAAATGATTGAGGAAGCCCAAAAGCGCAATTCAGGAAATCAAATTGAATATCGTATTAGCGGATTAGAGGAATATGACTATCCAGAAAATGAATGGGATTGTGTTATATCTAATTTAGCTCTGCACTATATAGAGGACATAGTGGAAATATTTCAAAAAGTGTATAGGACATTAAAACCAGGTGGAATTTTTCTTTTTAATATCGAACACCCTGTTTTTACCGCAGGAGTTGGGCAGGATTGGATTTATACAGATGATGGGAAACCGCAATATTGGGCGATTGATAATTACTTTATAACAGGAGAACGAAATACACATTTTTTAGGATGTGATGTAGTAAAACAACATCACACACTTACACAGATTATAATGGGATTGCTGAACAATGGGTTTGAGCTTAAAGTTGTAGAGGAAGCAGAACCGCCTAAAGAGATGATGGATATTCCGGGTATGGAAGATGAACTTCGCCGCCCGATGATGTTACTTGTAAAGGCGATAGCGAAAAAATAATATCTCTATTAGGAAAACTGATATACCCCAATTTAGAGAATGGCATAGTAATTCCTAGTGATAAAGAGAAAATGATTGCACTGGCAAATAAATACATTGAAAAAGAAAATGTAGATGCACTCATTCTCGCCTGTACGGAGCTGCCACTTGCCATAAAGCCCGAAGATGTTAATGTGCCAATCGTGAATACAACCCAAGTACATATCAATGCAATTTACCAATATGCAATTCGATAAAAATAGCAAAGCCAGCCGAGCCAGTCAACGGTCAAGATGAACGGCGCATTTCATGCGCCGCCGTTGACAGCCCCGCCCGTCTTTGCTAAAGGGTAATCAAGGCGGGAAAGCCCTAAAATGGCTTCACACCTATTTCAATAATTGGAGGAGATAAAAATGAGATCAGAAAAGGAAGTTTATGATATTGTTTTGAATTTTGCAAAAACAGACAAACGCATTCGCATGGTTACTTTGGAAGGATCTAGAACAAATACAAATATTCCGCCTGATGATTTTCAGGATTTTGATATTACTTTTTTTGTTACGGATATGGACAGCTTCACAAGTGATGATAAATGGCTAGATATATTTGGTGAAAGGTTGATTCTGCAAAAGCCGGAAGATATGGAATTATTTCCAGCTGTAGAAAAGGGATTTTCATATTTAATGCTGTTTACTGATGATGTTAAGATAGATTTAACTTTGCTGCCGCTGGAACTGATAGACGAGTATTTTACATGGGATAAACTGGTAAAGTTACTGTTGGATAAAGACAACCGTATCGTAAAGCCGCCAATACCAACGGATATAGACTACCACTTGCAGAAGCCTACTCAAAGAATGTTTGACGATTGCTGTAATGAATTTTGGAATACTAC
The DNA here is from genome assembly GCF_040911965.1 of Phocaeicola sp. RTP21359st1_B8_RTP21360_211022. Classification (NCBI taxonomy): domain Bacteria; kingdom Pseudomonadati; phylum Bacteroidota; class Bacteroidia; order Bacteroidales; family Bacteroidaceae; genus Phocaeicola; species Phocaeicola sp. RTP21359st1_B8_RTP21360_211022. The sequence continues at coordinate 39,012 of NZ_JBDFXP010000038.1, read as the reverse complement.
AACATATGTAGTAAAGGGCTTATGCCGCAAAGAAATTCTTTTTGCTATTGACCATATGAATGATATAGTACGAAAAGAATTGCTTCGCATGATTTCCTGGCTGATTGGTATCAAACAGGGATTTCATTTCAGTTTGGGAAAAAACTATAAATTTATGAAGCAATATGTCCCAGAGGAATTGTGGGAACGACTTATGTCCACTTATAATATGGATTCCTATCCCCATATGTGGGAATCCTTTGAACAATGTATGGCATTGTTCCGGGAGGTTTCGTCAGAAGTGGCATGCCAGTTGGATTACCAGTATCCACTATATGATGAAAAAATCAGTAATTATGTGATTCGGCAAAAGAAAAAATATGGCATTGAAGATGATAACAAATAAAATTTTTTCAATCGAAAAAATTTATTTTGATTATTCAATTTTGAAAAACTGAATACCTCAAAATCAGAAAGAGCGCGGACAAGCACTTTGAGGGATTGGCCGCCTTGTCCACCCATCCAGCGGGGCGGCGGGCGGCGGTCAAGGCCGGGTGTAACCCCGTTCATTTCAGCCTTGACGGTTGCCCGCTGTCCTGCTACTTTTCCGGGAGTGTGGCCACAACTTCGGGACACTTTGTCCACAAGTCGGAGCGTAGGACGAGGGACGGGGGCTTTCATATACCTGCCGCCGTTCTCTGAAAACAGGCCGATTTTTTGCTCATTCCCATTCGCAAAAATTCAGCCTGTTTTCCTGCCGGAGCAAACGGGGTGCAAGAAGCACCGCACCCCGTTTCCTCTGTCAGCCACGCCAGCAGGTATAACACACTACACTTTGCAAGCAAAGTCGTGTGCCAAAGGGGGCACCCCTTTGGAAACCCTAGACAACAAAACAGGCGGTATGCTGCCCTCTCCGGGAGCATACCGCCGTTTGTTGTCAGCAGCCCGTTTCACGGTCTGCGTGTAGTTCCTTGTAAACTGACCTAAGGTGGAAGCTAAAACAAAGTTTTATCATGAAGGATTATATTTGGACTAATGAAAGTGTGAATAAATGATTGGGAAAAATAAACCTTTCACCTCTTTTCTGGTGAAAGACTGAAAGGCACTTTGTGCGAGTGTCGTTTCAATGTGAGCCATCTTAGAGTAAAATCAGGATGGCTCACATTGGGTTAAAAGGATGAAGAGAAACTTGCGTTTCGTAGAAAATGTGGTAAAAGGTATCAGATGAAAGATGACCGGGATATGAACTATGACATCAATTAACAATAAAACAATTACGAGCGTATATGAAAAAATGAAAGCTTACGAGAGAATAAGCAAGAAACTGTTCATTTTGCTATTCATGCTGGTCTTTTATGGGTATTCATCCATAATTGCACAGCCGTCCATACCCGCTGGTCAGGTAGATATATTTGTAGGGGCGGATTTCAACTACCGGGATTTGTTTCACAATGGGAAAATATATGAGATTTTGCTGAATCTGACTCCCGGTGTGAAATGGAACATGGGCAAGGGGTGGCAGGCGGCAGCACAGGCATTAGTGCCGGTGTATAACGACTATGGCGACCGATACAAGAAAGTACGGTTGAACATGGCGGTGTTATCTAAAGAGGCGCATTGGCGATCCCGGTGGTTCCTGAAAGCAAGCGGCGGCTTGTTCGGCAGGGAGCGGTATGGATTGGACTTGAAAGGGATGTATGTCGTAAACCGCTGGTTGGCATTGGAAGTGCAGGCTGGATTAACCGGCTATTGTTCAATGGCAGTGGACTGGGAAGCAAGTACCCCCAAACGGATTACCGCCTTGCTGGGCACCGATGTCTATCTGAACAAATGGAATACGCAGTTCCGCGCAAGGGGCGGACGTTTCCTCTATGAAGATTATGGAGCCATAGTTGAAGCCATGCGGCATTTCAACCACTGTACGGTCGGATTGTACGGCGAGTATAGCAACGAGGGCGGCAAGAATGCCGGTTTTAAGGTGGTGATGATGATACCGCCTTACAAGCGGAAACGGCGCACTGTCAATTTCCGTCCGGCTTCTAATTTCCGCCTGACATACAGTATGGAAGGTGACGCCTATGCCAACAAAATGTACACGACCGACCCGGAGGAGAACGAACGCGAGGGCTGGTTTGACCGCAATGCCCTGCAATGGGGCAGCAACACCATGAAGCCGGACTTCTCGGAAAAGGAAGGAGGGCGGAAATGAGAAGATTATTGATTGGCCTCCTTGTCGTGATGGGCTGCATTCCGATATTGAGGGCGCAAGAGTATTCGGGCGTTACCGGCATGATCCACGTGCCCACGGCGGAAATGGCGACAGAGGGAGAAGCCCGTATCGGTTTCTTCTTCCTGAATCAGGAATTTCTTCCTGACACCTACCAGTATGAAGGAGAGAAATTCAACACGACCAACCATTTTCTGGCCATCACCCCCTTCCCTTGGATAGAAATAGCGTATGTCTGTACCATACTGAAGGGGATTGACAACGATGGCCATGTCGGACATAATAAGAAAGACCGGTACTTTCACCTGAAAGTGCGTCCGCTGAAAGAAGGCAAATGGTGGCCTGCAATTGCCATAGGCACCCAGGATCCCGGCAGCAAGGTGAACGAGTCCTATGCCGAAGGCAAATATCCGGTCAACGACTACTTCCAGAATTATTATATAGCCGCCAGCAAACACGTCATGTACAGGCGGAATGAATTTGGTTTTCATTTGACCTACCGCTATTTTACATCGGATTTCAATGCCAAATGGCGGGGCATAGCCGCCGGTATCACCTATCGCCCGTCCTTTGCCAGAAACCTTCGGGCAACGATAGAATATACCGGTGACGATATCAACATCGGCGCAGACTGTTTGTTGTGGAAACACCTCTTTTTGCAGGCAACCTTGCAGAATGGGAAACATTTCACAGGTGGCCTGTGTTTCAAGTTAAACCTGTTGGGCAAGACCCACCCTGATTGAAGACACAAACAATACGGATATAACTACTAGAATACAGAATTTCAAAATAACCTAATTTAATCGTTTAATTATTTTTAGAAATGGAAAATCTTAGAAATCTATCAAGATGGGGAATGTTCGCATTCCTTAGTGTGGCTTTGTGCACCAGTTTCGTAGGGTGCAGTGACGATGATCCGGATTACAGCAACGTGACGCCGCCCACGGTGTCCGTATCGCACAGTATCAGCGGGCGTGTCACCGGCATGGACGGCAACGGCCTTTCGGCTACCGTGAGCATGAACGGCGAATCGACACAGACCGGCGCAGATGGCACGTTCACTTTTGACGATGTGGATGCCGGAAGTTATACCCTGACGGCTTCCGCTCCGGGGAAACAGTCCAAGGAAACAACCGTCACCGTTGCAGAAAGCGGAAGCGGAGCCAATGTCGTATGGAACGTGTCATTGCCCAATGAAGGCACGACCATTGAAGTAGCCGCCAACGGCGATACGGAGGCCAACGTGACTTCAGAGACCATCGAAGGCAATGACGAGGGCGCGGTCACAGTGGCTGTCACCGTACCCGAGACGGCGGAATTGCCTGCGGGAAGTTCCATCGTGGTTACCCCGCTTTACACGCTGGATGAAGCCGAAGCCAATACCCGTGCCACTTCCCGTGCTGCCGAAAGCGTCATGCTGATTGGTACAAGCGTGGCTTGCACCGATGCGAACGCCACGCTTTCAAGTCCCATCGAATTGGCTTACGATGTGGATGCGGAAGTGGCGCAATCCATCACGGCACAGAAATACGTGAACGGGCAATGGGTGGATGCAGAATATACTGTAGAAGGCGGACAAGTAATCGTGTTTGCCGACCAGTTCACTTCCTATACGTTGCTCTTTGGAGCGGATGTGACTTCTTCCTCCACAAGCACGCCGTTGGCCTTTGAACAAGACCTGTGGGACAACCTGTATGGATCGGGTGACATGACCGTTGGTTCGGCCTCGTTCACTTATCACATCGGAACGGAAATCACTTCGTCCGGGACCAGTCGGATAACCGCTTACCTGATTGAGATTCTGGCCCGCATTGCCGGCGCAGGTGTCACTACGGCTACGGGAACTTACCCCATCAATGTGACCTTGCCCGTCGGTACGGCCTTGCACGTGGCAGGTACTCAACAAGTGACCACTTTGACCGTCTCCGCATTGAACCGTTCCGTCAGTGGAAGACAATACGGTGATGTGGCAGTCGTGACAACCTCTTACAACAGAAACCATAATGGAGGGACGAGTGACAATTGATTGTTGTTTCTCACCTTGTAGACAGATATATTAAAAAGCACTGTCTGCAATTACCTGCAAGTAGTTATAATAGCCGCCCGGAATCAGGACGGCTATTTTTGTAGCTGTATCCGAAGCAGGAAAGAAATCGTAAGTTTTCGGGAACCACAGGTACAACCTTTGCATGTGAAATGGCGACTGCAACTATGAACCCAAATGTTGTAGTCGCCATTGTTTTGTTGTACCTGTATGCAAGTAGTTGCATTGTCTATCAGACTCTCTGTGCATTTTGCATTGTCTGCACTCTTGCCGGATGTTGTAATATCCGTTCGTTCGGATGCCTGCGTTACGCTTGCATAATCCCAATGACTATTTTACAATCAAACACCCGTCATGGTGCGGCTCAATTTGTTTTGAATCGTTCTAAAAAAATAATTATTCATAAACTCTGAACCGGTCGCATGGATTGTGGTTGATAATTTCTATTTTTGCCCATAAACGAGGTAGCACATTCTGATGAGAGAATGCACTACGGATAATATGACTAGCAATGAAAGTATCCTTGACACAAAAGATATATGCCGGGAACTTCCTGTTGCTGGCCGCCATAGTCGGAATGGTGGTTATCCTCTTTCGTGAGCGTAGCCGGATGCGGGAGATAGATTTCGAAGTGCATGACCTGCAATCGGTACGGAATGACATCCATGCCGCACACCTTCACATCACCGAGCTTTCCCTGCTGGGCGAGAGCCTGATCAGCCAAGAAAATGCAGATACGGCAAACTATCGCCAGAAACGGCTGTCCACAGACAGCCTGCTGCTGGCCTTGAAGCCCCGGTGCAGGCAGCATGTACGTCCCGAACAGATAGACACGCTCCGGCACCTGCTTGCCGACAAGGAAATGCACTTGTTCCGTGTCGTGGAAGCCATCGGGATACAGGATGCTGCTGACAGTCTGCTTGTCCACCATCTGCCCAAAGTGGCGGAACGTGCCACCCGCATACGCACCGTGAGGAAAAGAAGGGACAATATACTGGGAGCGTTGGGCGCCAAGAAAACCGTCCGGGTTTTGCCTTCCGCCGGAGAACTGCACGCATTCAGTGACAGCCTGATTGCCATGCAGCAGGAAGGGACGGAGGATATGGAAACCAGTGCCGACAGCCTGTACGCCCGCAATCTGGCATTGAACGCCCGGCTGAACCACCTCATCAAGAATCTGGACAGGCAAGTGCAGGAAGCCTTCTTTCAGCGTGAGCATAAGATAATGGAAGCGCAAAGCCGTTCCACGCTCCTGCTCACCTCTACCTTGTCCACCGCCATCCTCCTTTTAATCCTGTTCCACATCGCCATCCACCGGGAAATCCGCCGCAATCATGGCGAAAAAAAGAAACGCGAAGAACTTATCGGCGAATTGCAGGCGAGCAATGAGAAGAACCGGCAATTGCTGCAATTCCGTCACAACCTGATGCAGACTGTCAGCCATGAAATGCGCACGGCCCTGACGGCGATAAGCGGCAATGCAGAACTCCTGCTCCGGGATGAAGCCCTGGAAGACCGGGTACGCCACATATTAACCGTGCGTGAATCTGCCAGCCGCATGGCTTCCATGACCACCGAGCTGCTGGAATTTTTCAGGCTGGAGATCCATAAAGAAAAGCTGCATATCCGTCCATTCCGCTCCGAGTCAATAGCAACTGTGTTGGAAACGGAGTTCGCCCCTTTGGCTGAAGCCAAAGGAATCGAATTCGTGACTGACAACCAGACGACAGAAGTGCTGGGAGGCGATAAGGAGCGCATATTGCGCATCGGAAGCAACCTGCTCTCCAATGCGGTCAAGTTTACCCGCAGCGGTCGCATTACACTCTGCACGGACTATAAGGACGGCAACTTCATCCTGTACGTGCAGGATACCGGGACGGGCATCCCGGAAGAAAAGCAGGAACAGATTTTCGCCCCCTTCGAACGTCTGGGCAATGCTGTGACTCAGGACGGCTTCGGGCTGGGCCTTGCCATTGTGACCAATCTCGTACAGCTGATGCAGGGTTCTGCTTCCGTACAGAGCAAACCTGGCATAGGAAGCCGCTTCACCGTTGTCCTGCCGCTGCCGAAAGCCGAAGAAGTACCGGAAGAAGAGAAGTCAATGGATGTCCGTCCTTCACTGGCCGGATGTTCCGTGCTGGCCATAGACAACGACCCGGTGACGCTCCGCCTGATGCGCGAGATGTACCTTCAATGTGGCGTTTCATGCGACAACTGCCTTACGTTGGCCGAGCTGACCGACAGGATACGGAGCAAGGATTATGACCTGTTGATAACAGACTTGAGAATGCCGGAAGCGAACGGCTACGAGATTCTGGAACTGCTGCGCATGTCCGACATCGGCAATTCCCGTGAACTTCCCATCGTGGCAGCTACTGCGGCCGGCTATGTATCGGAGGAGGAACTGAAAGAAGCCGGATTTTCCGGATTGCTTCCCAAGCCGTTTTCCATAGACGAACTGATGGAGGCGACACGGCACTGCATCCGTGAAAGAGGGAACCGGCAGCCGGACTTCTCCGCCCTGTTGGCTTTCGGCGACAAGCGGAAAACATTGGAGCAGCTGATTGCCGAAACGGAGAAAGAGATAGAGGAAGTCCGGAAGGCATCCGAAAGGAAAGACTTGACAGCCTTGAACAGCTGGGTACACCATTTGAGGAGCTCATGGATGGTGATACGGACGGAACGCCCCTTGCAGAAGTTGCACGAAGCCATCCACAAGGAACCGTACTCGGACGAAGAAGTCGCCTATGCAGCCCGTGCCGTGTTGGAACAAGGAGAAACCATCATAGAAGCCGCCAGAAAGGAGATGAAGAAATGGGAAAGATAATCGTAGTGGAAGACAACCTTGTGTACAGCAGGTATGTCTGCAATTTTTTGGAAGAAAACGGATACCGGACAGTCAGTACCTCCGATTGCACCGGTGCCCGGAAACTGTTTTCAATGCTGGAAGATGACGACATCGTGCTTGCCGACCTCCGGTTGCCTGACGGTGACGGCATCCTGTTGCTTGAAGAACTGCGCCGCGAGGGGAAGCACAATCCCTACGTCATCATGACGGATTATGCGGAAGTGCCTACCGCCGTGCGTTCCATGAAATCCGGAGCGGAAGACTATATCCCCAAGAAACTGCTGACCAGCCAGCTTCCCGCCATGCTCCAAGACTTGCAGAAAAGGCAGTCATTCCATGAGGAACCCCTGTTCATAAGGGAGAGCGAAGCCTACCAGAAAGTATTCGGACGTCTCCACGTCCTAGCCAAAGCCGACATCTGCGTGATGGTTCGGGGTGAGAACGGTACAGGAAAGAAACATATCGCTGAAAAGATACATGCCCAAAGCGACCGTGCGGACAAACCGTTCGTGACAGTGGACTGCGGGCTGTTATCCGAAAGTCTGGCCGCTTCCGCCTTGTTTGGGCATGAAAAAGGGGCTTTTACCGGGGCGGTCGGGCGCAAGGAAGGCTATTGGTCGGAAGCCGAGGGAGGAACGTTGTTCCTGGATGAGATAGGCAACCTTCCCCTCGGCGTACAGCAGATGCTGCTCTGCGCCATACAGGACAGGCGTTACCGTCCTGTCGGCGGCACAAAAGACAGGAAAGCCAACGTGCGCATCATCACCGCAACGAACGAGAATCTGGAAGAAGCCATATCGGAAAGGCGTTTCCGCCGGGACCTGTATTTCCGATTGAGTGAGTACACCGTGAAAGTACCCCCGCTCAGGGAATGCCCGGAAGACATCCTGCCGCTTGCTGAATTCTTCCGGGAACTTTACAACCAAGAGCATGGCAGACAGGTAAAAGGTTTCGATGCGGAGGCGAAGAAACGGTTGCTGGCCCATGACTGGCCGGGAAACGTACGGGAACTGAAACAGGCGGTCCAATCCGCCGTGCTTTTTGCCCAAGGGGAATTGGTGACGGCGGAAGAATTGAACTTGGATGAGTCCGGAAAGCCTTCCGATCCTGACATTGCCTTGAAAGGGGAATGCATGGAAAAGAAGCGGATATGCCAGGCTTTGGAAAAGGCCGGGCATAATCGGAAAGAGGCCGCCAGACTGCTGGGCATAAGCCGGAGCACGCTGTACGAGAAAATGGACCTGTATGGGATTCAGACGAAGAGGTGACATGGCAGGGGAAAGGACGAAACGGAATGGAAAAAAGCGGAAAGAAAGGGCGGTACTGTGTACGAAAAACGGACACCTGTCCGGAAGTCGGACACGGGAAGGAGGCTGCCTATTCTTCCTTAAAACAAATTTTCGTCTGCCAAGAGCTTGATTTGCAAGAAATTGCATACAAGTTCATCACCATAACATTGTAATTGGACTATCATTTGCTCCTATGGATGTATGTGCGCACATTTCATCCGAGTAAAAACAAAAAATTAGGAACAAATGGAACATCTCACCTTGACGGAAACCGAGTTTTTCCGTCTGATAAGCAATCCCGACAGCCGCACCGGGTTACGCACGGCCTACGATGAGTTTACACAAAGGGTCATCCAACTCTGTCTCATCCCGCCCGAAAGCGGACATCCGGTACACGCCCTGAGCTATGCGGAAACGGAGCTGCAATACCATGAGGCCCTGCAAGGCAGGAGCCATGAGAGCGAACTGAATCTGCATGTACACAAGGCCCTTGCCTTTGTGCGCAAGATGCTACGGTTCCTTGCCCGGGAATACCATCCGTTGCCGCCCTCCCACATGTTTACCGGCGAGAAAACCGGCGCCCCTCCTTCTGATGCCCCTCCGATATGTTGGACAGGCAGCATATCCGACCTAGTGGAATTATTGTACGGGCTCGACACCCTGAAATGTATCAACGGCGGAGAAACCGGTATCCAGGAACTGATGGTCCATTTCTCCCGATTCTTCGGCATGGAGTTGAAGCCCAGTCAGTGCTACAACGCCTATGTGGATATCCGTCGTCGGAAAAATGACAGCCGTACCTATTTCTTCGACCGGGCTTCCGAAAAGCTGAACGAGCGAATCGTGAAAGACGATGAGCGGGAACGGGCACGCAAGAGATGAAAGTTTTTCTGTCTGATTCATGACCGGGAACAAGGTGTATGGGTAGAAGCCCCTTGCTCCCGGTTTCTTTTTCCTGTTCTAGCAATGACAATTTGCAAGAAAATGCTCCAAAATTTCGTATCTGTCGGTCAAATGATTATTTTTGCCCTCCAAACGATTACGCATGAATATAACCAATATAGACGACATACGCAAACTGGCCTCCGGCGATGAAGGGGGACGGACAGAATACAAGCTGATCACCGGGCAGTTGGAGCGCGGCATGGAGACACTGTGCGCCTTCCTCAACGGCGAGGGCGGTACGGTACTGTTCGGCGTGGCTGACAACGGGAAAATCACCGGTCAGGAAGTGAGCGACAAGACGAAACGGGAAATTGCGGAAGCCATCCGCCTATTCGAGCCGTTTGCCACGATAACGGTCTCATACGCAAACATTCCCGACACGGACAAACAGGTCATTGCCTTATATGCTGAGGAACAACGCTATATGCGTCCGTTCACATATAAAGGCAGGGCTTACCAGCGGATAGAAAGCGTGACGTCTGTCATGCCGCAGGACAAGTACAACCACCTGCTGATGCAAAGGGGCGGCAAATACAGTTGGGAGGCAATCCCCAACCCCGACCTGCAAATCAGCGACCTCGACGAGAATGTCATCATCGGTGCGGTACGCGCCGGAATCAACTGCGGACGCCTGCCGGAAACCACCATTCGCGAAGAAATACCCGCCATCCTTGAAAAATTCGACCTGTTGCATGACGGGAAGCTGAACAATGCCGCCGCCGTACTGTTCGGGCGCAATCTGTACGACTATCCCCAATGCCTGTTGCGAATGGCAAGGTTCAGAGGCACAAGCAAAGAGGAATTCATAGACAACCAAAGACAGCAAGGGAACATCTACGCGCTATTGGACGCTGCCATGTCGTTTTTTTTCAAGCACCTGTCCTTGTCGGGTAAAATAGAGGGGCTGTACCGTGAAGAAAAGCTGAGCATACCTTACAAGGCATTGAGGGAATGTTGCATCAACGCCTTTTGTCACAGAGCCTACCACCGTCCGGGCGGTTCGGTGGGCATCGCCATTTATGACGACCGCGTGGAAATAGAGAGCAGCGGCGCGTTCCCTCCCGACATGACCCTTGAAAAACTGCTTGGCGGACACAGTTCAGAGCCGCCCAACCTCATCATAGCCAACGTGCTTTACAAAAGCGAGTTGCTGGAAAGCTGGGGTCGCGGCATCAGCCTGATGATAGACGAGTGCCGCCGTGCCGGCATACCCGACCCGGAATTCCACACGGACGGGAGTTCCGTATGGGTGGTATTCCGCTATGAGATGGAAACGGCTGGACAAGCATCCGACAAGCATCCGACAAGTACCCGACAAGCACCCGACAAGTACCCGACAAGCATCGTCCGGCTCATTGAACTGATAGGGGAACACACTTGCTCGCTGAAAGAAATGATGGGAATGATGGAACTGAAGGACAGGGAGAATTTCTTGGGCAATTACCTTAACCCGTCTATGGAAGCCGGATTGGTGGAACCGCTCTATCCTGACCAGCCGAAACATCCCAAGCAGAAATACAGGCTCACCGAACAAGGAAAGGCTTTGCTGGAAAGGGGTGAGTAACATGGTGAAGAAGAAAAGGAAACACGGCGGACACTACTGCAAGGTATGCGGCTGCCACAAGTCCAACGAGAGCTTCTCGGGCAGAGGACACGCGCTGCACATCTGCAAGGAATGCCAGTCGCTTCCAAAGGACGAACAGGCGGACATGATGCGCTGCAACGAGGTGGAACGCGCCGCGTTCCGCTTCCCCATGAGGCGGCAGGACTGGGAACTGCTGGAAAAATATGCCAAGAAGTACAAGGACAGGGAGTCGGGAAAATTCGCGCAGGAGATGCTGGACATGAAACGGGGCGTTTTTGTGCCGGAAGAGGACGATGAAGAAGCGGATGAATGGAACAACGACATTTTTCAGGTAGCGGAAACCCCGTTTTCGGAATTGGAGGAAGACACCCGTACCGCCATGGAGGAACTACTGGAGGACAACATCAACGAGTACATGATACACAAGGACTATATCCCCGAAGGGAAGGACTTGCAGGACATAGCCGATTGGGTGTTGAAGGAAACCAATGACACGTTTTACTTGAAAGCCGTTCCCGATGACGCCTACCGCAGGCTGGTGGATGATACCGTCCGGAAGATGGTCAAGGAGTGGAAAGACGACGGCTTGGAGATAAAGACCTACGCCGAGTCGCTCACGATCATGGAAACGGAACGGCTCGTCATCCGCAAAATCACCCGCAAGGACACGGGCGCGTTGCTCGCCCTCATGGGCAAGTCGGAAGTCATGTACGCATGGGAACACGGCTTTGACAAGAAGGAGGTGCGCCAATGGGTGAACCGCCAGTTCTCCCGTTACCGCAAGGACGGCTACGGGTATTTCGCCCTTGTGTTGAAAGACGGGGGCAAACTTATCGGACAGGCCGGGCTGATGAAAAGCGTGATAAACGGGAATGAAGCGGTGGAACTCGGCTACATCCTGGACAATGCGTATTGGCACAACGGCTATGCCACGGAAGCCGCCCGAAGATGCCTGCGGTACGCTTTCGAGAAACTGGGCTTGCAAGAGGTCTATTGCAGCATCCGTCCCGAAAACACGTCCTCCATCCGTGTGGCGGAAGCCATTGCCATGAAACCTTGCGGCAGCCATACCATTATATACAATGGAAAAGAAATGCCCCATCTGCTGTATAAAACGGAGAAACCAATGCAGTAATTTTCATTTCAATTGTCAATCAACGAGAAAAGGACAATCCTTAACCCGGTCTGAACATCCAGCCAAGTTAAGGATTTTCCTTTTTTCGCCTATGGCGTTTTTACTTGCCCTGCAAGAGGTGTTGCAGTTCCGGGTCGGACTGGATGCGCTGCAACTCGTCGGCGACAATCTGCCGCACTTCCGCCTTGATGCGGTTGTAGTTCTCCTGTATCATTTCCTTCATGCGGTCGTTGCCGTCGGCATCGGTGAAGTCCGTGATGACGGGGATGGGCTTGTAAGCCTGTTCCTCGCGCTTCACCTTCTCCACGTCCACCACAATCTCGCAATGAAAGATTTTCTGCTCGATGCGCTCGTTGAAGTTGTCGGCCACCGCGCCCACGAACATGCCCTGCGTCAGCGTGGAAATCTTGCTCGCGGGTATCAGGCTCTCCATCTGCGTGTTGATGGAGGTGGACTTGTCCTCCCGGTTGATGGTGACGCTCTGCCGCTTCTGCAAGATTTTGCCGAAACGCTCGGAAAGCGTTTTGGCGGTCTCACCAACGACTTGACCCGAAAAGATGTTTCCCACCGTGTTCATCACGACCGCCGCTTCTTTGTCCCCATAATCGCGTTTCAACTGCGAAAAGTCCTGAAAGCCGAGGCAGACCGCCACCTTGTTGCTTCGGGCAGTGGCGATAAGATTATCCAATCCCTTGAAGTAAATCGTAGGCAGCTCGTCGATGATTACCGCCGACTTCAGCTTGCCCTTCTTGTTAATGAGCTTGACAATTCGGGAATTGTACAGACCCAACGCCGCGCCGTAGATGTTCTGACGGTCGGGATTATTGCCGACGCAGAGAATCTTAGGCTCATCCGGGTTGTTAATATCCAACGTAAACTCACTGTCTGACATGACCCAATAAAGCTGTGGGGAAATCATGCGCGAGAGCGGTATCTTCGCTGATGCGATTTGCCCCATCAACTGCTCGGCTGCACCTCCCTGCCAAGCGTCCATAAAGGGCGAAAGATAGTTTTCCAACTCCGGATAGCTGGTGAGAATAGGGAAAACATCCTCATAACGTCTGTTCAGCAACTCAATGGCGTGTGGGAAGGTGCAATACTTTCCATCCTGATAAATCCGTAAAAACCAGATAATACTGGCAAAAAGTATAATCGGACTCTCCACGAAGAAGTCGCCTTGCTTTTGCACCCAAGTTTTGTTCAAATTTAATAAAATGGTATAGGCACTTTCGTAGGCATCGGTGATGTCCTCCATGAAATCCGGGTGAATGGGATTGCAGCGGTGGCTCCGGCGCGGGTCGTCGAAGTTAATGACGTAGAACTTCGGCTTGACCTTGTAGCCGTCGCCGTGGTTCATCAGGTGGTTGTAAGCGATGGTGGAAAGGTCGCTGAACTTGAAGTCATAGATGTACATCGAGTAAGATTTTTCAATCATCTGCTTGATAAAGCTGTTTACCACGGCATACGACTTTCCGCTGCCCGGAGTGCCCAATACGATGGAAGCGCGGAACGGGTTTACCACGTTGATGTACCCGTCGTTCCACTTCTTCCTGTAATAGAAGCGCGTAGGCAGGTTCACCGAATACTCGTTCTCCATGAGGCGCGTCTCCTGCATGAAGCTCTCGTTTTCCACGTTGAACACGTCATCCATGAGGTTGGTGCGCAAGAGGCGGCTCATCCACGTGCCGGACATCAGGAGGCAGACATAGCCCGCCGCCATCGAAGCGGCATAGAAGGCTACGTTGGCTTCCACGGGCAGCGGCAGGGAGAGCATCCACCAGTTCAGGAAGAACAGGGCCAGCCCTGCGGCAAGCACCGTCCAAATCCTGCCCCACGTGATTTTTTCCTCCTTCACGCCCTTTGTACCCAAGCAAGAGAGAGCCAATAGCAACAGCGCAAAAAGTTTTGTGTAAAGGATATGGTGGAACAGTCCGGCGGTGCGGTCGAAATTGACCAGCACCCGGTCCACGACACCGATGTCGATGCCCCACAGCCTTACGGCTTCATACCCGTACCAATAGAGGTGGACGACCACCAGAATAATGCTCACGGCGCGGAGAAAGTCCATGATTTTCGCCAACGCCCTCAAATCGTCTTCCTGTTGTGACATAAATCTGTTTCTGTTTTTAAGTTGAACAATATGTCCGCAAGGCTTTCCCCGGACATAAGCATACCTCAAGTCCGACCTGAGCCTATCTCAAGTCCGAGGTGAGGCTACCAAAGGTCTGACCTTAGATAGCCAAAGGTCTGACCTTTGCTTGGATGCCCTGCGGACGGATAATTTATAATCCCAAACCCTTCCGGCGTTTCTTCCGCTTGCGTTTGAGTTCGCGCTCGAAGGCGGCTTCTTCCGCCTGTGCGCCCGATGCGTCGCCGCCAAGCAAGCCCAAGCCCGTGGAATGGCTCTCGCCGTGTTCCACATAGGTATGGGCTTCCGCCTGCGGTTCGTCCCGTGTAAGGGTGAACGGCATCGGCGGCGTGTCCGCATACGGCAAAGTGAAGTGCTCCTGCAAGGCGTTGGCGGAAAATTCCCTGCCCAGCCGGGAGCCGTTCAGCACACAGCCCGTGCGGTGGTCGATGAAGGTCGCCCCGTAGATGCGCCCCCCGTCCGTGTGGCGGAACACCACATCCACGCCCTTCGCTTTGAGCAGGGCGACAAATTCATCCTTGCGGTACGTCCTGTCCAATACGGCAGCGACGGTCTTGCGCGTCATGTCCGCCAGACGCTTGTCGCGGATTTGGGCATTGGGATACTCAAACCTGCGCAGCACGGCTTCATAGCCGACGGACTTCCCGATGCAGGATGCCTTGAAGGGATTGCCGACCTTGTTCCCGCCATCATCGGTGGCGGAATAGACCAGTCCGTGATACTCGCGTCCGTTCACCATGCCACGGGCTTCCTCCACAGTGACGTTGTAGAGGGAGAGCAAGGCGCGGTATTCGCCCATTGTCCGGAACTTGTAGGTAGCCATCACCGCCTTGACGGTGTTCGACACCTGACGCTTCACGTCTCCCTGCGAGGCATCCACCTTGCGCAAGGAATTGTCGTTACGGTGCTGCCTGCGGTCGGCGGGGTGCAGACCGTACTTGCGTTCCAGCTCCGTGGTGATGCGCTTGCTGCGGCGATGGATGAAATCCTTGTTCAACCGCCTGCCATTCTCGTCCACATTGACGGAGACGATATGCAGGTGGTGGCGGTTGATGTCCTCATGTTTGAAAATTAGATAAGGCTGGTCGCCGTAGCCCAGCTTCTCCAGATACTCCCGCGCGAGACTTTCCATCTCCATGTCCGTCAGGCGGTCGTCGGGATGCGGATTAAGGGAGATATGGATGACCTTGTTCCGTGTGCGGACGTTCTCCGGCATGTACCGTTTGAAATCCTGTTCGGCACGGGCGATGTCCACCCGTCCGCTGCCATCGTCGAAGACCTTGTTCCCGGCGAGCAGCTTCCCCTCGCCCTCGTTCACTTTCATGCCGTTGTAAGCCAACGCCCCGTACAGCGACGTGCCTACCGTGATTTTTGCGACCATCTTTCCTGAAACTCCCTTGAAAGTTCAACGACCTGCCGCGTGATTGCGGCCAGTTCCTTCGTGCATTGCTCCAGCTTGTAGAGCAATGCCATCGCCTTTTTCTCCGAGAAATGGCAGCGCAGCTCCTTGACCGTCTGGTTATAGTTGTTCCCCACCATGCGGTACTGCGCATGGAAAGCGGACAGCTTCGTGCAGTAGTCGAGCAGCGTCTTGTCCGTGACCAGTACCCGGAACGGCTGTCCGAAGAAGTGCGCCTTCAGGAACACCGCCCTCGCCTCCACGCCGGACTTGCCGTGCATAGCGAGGAACCTGAGCCATTCCCCGTCGTCGAAACGCACCATCACGCAGTGCGACTTGCGGCTTTCCCGTGGATGCCGCCCCCACTTGGGACTGTCAGTCCCGTTCTTTTTCTTGTTCTCGTTCATATTACAATGGATTTAGTGGTGTCACGGCATAAGCGTAGCTTCGGCAACCGCACCGCAGGTGGAAACAGGCTTCCCGACTTCGGAGAGGAAGCCCTCCCCGTGAGGGGCAAGGTCGTTTCGGGAGTAACCCGAAACCCTTTGAGTTACTCAAAGGACACCTTGCTGTGTCTTTGAGGACACAAAAATCCGTGGTAAACGGATTGGGGATAGACCTGCCATTACCCATTTATAAGGCATCGGTCGCCCGATACCTTTCTGCTGCCCAAAAGAAGGACGGAGCCGGGGTCTGCGGTGCGCGCTTTCGGCTTTGCCCTGCCGCTTGGGTGCAAAGGTAGGGTGTTTTCCAAGTCTGAAATACGGCTCAAAAACGCCACAAGCTGCCACGACAGCGCCAAATGCTGCCACGCAAGTGAAAAAAACATAGTTGCCTGCCTGTCCGTTTTCAGATTTGCGAACCGGAAGGCATTCTTGCCCGCCTGCCAGTTCACCTGCCTGCCTGTCAGTCTGCTTGCCCTTGTGCCTGCCTGCCGGCACGCTGGCATACAGGCATTGGAGCGGGGAAATGCCAAAGAGCATAAACCAGCCAAACAAAGAAACTGTTGGAAAGCGATGGAGGAATGTGCTAAGATGTCCACGAGACTACATTTAGCACAAGTGAAAAAGAGTTCTTCATGTTTGTAGTCAATATGTTTGCGAATCCGCAAGCATTCTTGCCCGCCAGCCTGCTCACCTGCCTGCCAGTCTGCTTGCCCTTGTGCCTGCCTGCCGGCATACAGGCATTGGAGTGCTGAAATGCCAAAGAGCGAAAATCAGCCAAGCAAGAAAACTATTGGAAAGCGATTGGTAGGAATGAATTAAGATGTTCATGAGTCCACATTGGCCACAATAGAAAAAGTTCTACCTATTTGTGGCCAATATGCCTGCGAACCTACAAGCTAGCATTCTTCCTTGCCAGGTGGCAGGCATTCTTGCCCGCCTGCCAGTTCACCTGCCTGCCAGTCTGCTTGCCCTTGTGCCTGCCTGCCGGCACGCTGGCATACAGGCATCGGAATGGTGAAAATGCCAAATAACGGCCACAAGCCAAACGCAAGATGAGTGGCGATAAGGCCGGGTAAAGAACGCCACAAGCTGCCACGACAACGCCAAATGCTGCCACGCAACGGCAAAAGGATACAACCTTTGAGAAAGCCCCTTTCCTTTGCAGGCGAAACGGTCGGCACGCCTGCCTGCTTCCGGGCTGACATCCTTGCCAACCTGCCTGCCAGTCCGCCAGCCCTTGTGCCTGCCGGCACACAGGCATACAGGCAAAGGCTTGGTGGAAAGGCAAAGGGCGGATGCCGTTTCAATGGGCCAAACGCCAGGAAAAGCGGTGGAAAGGGTGGCCAAAGAACGCCACAAGCTGCCACGACAACGCCAAATGCTGCCACGCAACAGCAAAGAGACACAACCTTGGCGAAAGTCATTTTCCTTTGCAGGCGGAATGGTCGGTATGCCTGCCCTTATGCTTGCCTGCCGGCACACAGGCATGGATGGGAACAGGCATACCGGGAGGGATGCCGGACTGCCTGCTCGCTTACCGGGCGGATGGCTGCCGACCGGACCAAGAAACGGATGTCTAACAAATAAAAAAGAAGAAAGCATGAAAAAAGAACCTTTGTTCATCGCCTTCTCCACCCAGAAGGGAGGAGCAGGCAAAACGACACTCACCGTACTGATGGCGAGTTACCTGTATTACGTGAAGGGATATGACGTGGCGGTCGTGGACTGCGACTATCCCCAGTTCAGCATCAAGGACATGCGCGAACGCGACTTGAAAAGTATCGAGCGCAACCCGTACCTGCGCAAGCTGGCATACGAGCAGTTCAAGCGCATCGGCAAACGCGCCTACCCGATTGTGGGGAGCCGTCCCGGCAACGCGATTGAAACGGTCAGGCCATTTGTCGAGTCGGCGACACCGCCCGACTTCATCTTCTTCGACCTGACGGGTACGGTGAACAACCTCGACCTGATCCGGACAGTAGCGACGATGGACTACATCTTCTGCCCGATAGCCGCAGACCGTTTCATCATGGAAAGCTCGCTGAAGTACGCGGGCGTCATCAACGACACGCTGATCACTACCGGCAAGTCGAACATCAAGGGCATCCGCCTCTTGTGGAACATGGTGGACAAGCGCGAGAAGACCGACCTGTACGACATCTATGACAAGGTGATAGCCGGGATGGGGCTTGAAGTGCTGGACACCAGTCTGCCCGACAGCAAGCGTTTCCGCAAGGAAGGCTCTGAGGAAGGCGACCGCCCGTTTTTCCGCTCCACGCTGCTGCCGCCGGACAAGGCATTGGCGAAAGGGAGCGGCATCGATGCCCTCGCGGAAGAAATACTCGGCATCGTAAAGCGTTGAACCGATGGCCAAGAAACTCGATGTCGATATTGACCCCGGCAAGTTCCTGGATTCGTTCCGTCCGGAAATGCCCGCGCCCGCCTCCCCGGGGAGCCTCGGAACAGATGGCAACACTTCCGCAAAGGAGGCCAGGCTGGCGGAAAAACCGAAAGCAAAGGTGGGCAAGGATGCCACGGAAAAGGAAGAGGAATACCTGGAACGCTTCCTCCATGCACCGAGAATCCCCGTGTGTTCGGGCAAGACCGCCTACATCCGCAAAAGCTACCACGAGCGGATACAGCGTATCGTGCAGGTCATCGGGAAGAACGGGCTTACGTTGTCGGTCTATGTGGACCGTGTGCTGGAGCAGCACTTCCGCGAATACGAGGAAGTGATCCGCCGACTTTACAAGAAAAATTACGAGGACATTTATTGATTTTATTCACCCTAAAAAACGAAAACAAGATGGGATTTTTCAATTCGAGAATGAAAAAGAAGGGGAATGGCAACCCGAAGGCGGACACTCCCCAAGTGAACAATCTGGAAAAGGCGGACGTAGTCATCCACATTGTGGACGACACCCAATTAGAAAAAGCGGCGGTGTTCCTCCGCTATCTGACGCCCAGACAAGGAGCGCACCGCCAGTGCATTTACCTCAGCCGTGAGATGCACGGGAAGCTGTCCCGCATTGTGCGGACACTGGGCGGGAACGGCAGCACCATTGGCGGGTACATCGAGAATGTGCTGGAAGAGCACTTGCAAACCTATGGGGACGACATCAATGCCCTGTTACGCCGTGAAACCTCGCAACCGCTCTGACGATGGCCGAGCTGCTCATCGTGCTGATGATGGCCTTCAACCTATGGATGGTCATCTACCTGACTTGGGAACGCCGGGAAGAAAACGTACCCAAGGAGGACAAGGAAAAGGATGTGGGCGCACCGGAAAGGTCCGGCGACATCATGGGGAAAAGCCTGTTCCGGATGCCTGAACGAAAACCGCAGGCTGCTGCACCGATGTCCAATGCCACCGTGCAAGCCCCCGGCGAGGAGGTGGACGAGAAGGACGTGGCCTTTGACGATGAAACTGCCTCCCCCAATAGCCGGCTTTCGGGAGCCAGGCCGTCGCGCCAAGTGCCCGACGAGGAACTGGACGAGGTGTTTGCCGACAAGCGTGTTTCCGACATCGGGGCGGAATATGACGAAGACGGAGATGATGACGGCGAGCCTCATGAAGCGGGAGGCATGACCTTCGAGGACATCGACCTTGCCATGCGGACGGTGAAGAAACCGAAAGCCACGAAAGAGGAACGCCGTCACGCCGGAATGGTGTTCTGCGACATGAAGGGCAACGAACTGTTCGCGATGATAGAAAAGAGTTCGGAAGCGACCCGCAGGAAACTGGACGAGCTGATGGACTACTATCTGGACTCCGTGTCGGCGGCGCAGGCAAACACTACACCGGTGATTATGCCCAAGAAAGCGCCCGCAGTTCCGGACAACTTCGAGGACTTCAACATCCGCGACTATGTATAACAAGTAAAAACGTAACAGCAATGCGAAAAAAGAAAATCGACTACGGCTAAACCATCGGCTTGCCACCGAGACCACTAAATCCCAAAAGCCGGCTTCATCCAAAGCCGCAAGAATTAAAACAAGTATCAACCGCCAATGGGAACATCCAACCCGGAGGCACAAAACAGAAAAGATTATGACAAAGACATTGAAGAAAAAGCAAATCATCCTCGCGGCCCTCCTGCTGGCTGCCAACATCCAAGTTTTCGCGCAAGGCAACGGCATGGCGGGCATCACCGAAGCCACCAGCATGGTCACTTCCTACTTTGACCCGGCGACGAAACTCATCTACGCCATCGGCGCGGTCGTCGGGCTTATCGGAGGCATCAAGGTGTACGGCAAATTCAGCGCCGGCGACCCCGACACCTCGAAGACCGCCGCAAGCTGGTTCGGCGCGTGTATCTTCCTGATTGTAAGCGCGACCATCCTGCGCTCGTTCTTCCTCTAACAAACGGGTATCCTATACATATATAATAAGGTATAAGGACAATGGCTGAGTACCCCATCAACAAGGGCATCGGCCGTCCGGTGGAGTTCAAGGGCCTGAAGGCGCAGTACCTGTTCCTGTTCGCGGGCGGGCTGCTCGCCGCCTTCATCCTCTTCATCATCCTCTACATGGCAGGCGCGGGCCAGTGGCTCTGCATCGGCTTCGGCGCGGTATCCGCCTCGTCGCTCGTGTGGCTCACGTTCCGGCTGAACGCGAAGTACGGCGAACACGGGCTGATGAAGTTGGGCGCGGCACGGATGCGCCCACGCCATGTGCTCCACCGCAGACGGGTGTCCAATCTGTTAAGACGAAAAAAGAAGAAAGGAAGAAACGTATGAGAAACATCATGAAAGCCACCACGCTGGAAAGCCGCTTCCCCCTGCTTTCGGTGGAACACGGGTGCATCGTCTCGAAAGACGCGGACATCACCGCCGCCTTCGAGGTGGAGCTTCCGGAGGTCTATACCGTCACGGCGGAGGAATACGAGGGCATCCACGCCACGTGGTGCAAGGCAATCAAGGTACTGCCCGACCATTCGGTGCTGCACAAGCAAGACTGGTACGTGAAGGAACGGTACCGCCCCGACCTCGGCAAGGAGGGCATGGGCTTCCTCGCCCGCAGCTACGAGATGCACTTCAACGAGCGCCCGTTCCTGCACCACAAGTGCTACCTGTTCCTGACGAAGACTACGAAGGAGCGCATGAGGCAGCAGAGCAACTGGAATACGCTGTGCCGGGGGCATATCGTACCGAAAGAAATACAGGACAAGGAGACGGCGGTGAAGTTCATCGAGGCGGTGGAGCAGTTCGCGCGTATCCTGAACGATTCGGGGCATATCAAATTGCGCCGCCTCTCCGATGACGAGCTTACAGGCACGGACAAGGAGACGGGCATCATAGGCAGGTACTTCGCCCTGTCGCTGGGCAACGCGGACTGTCTGGAGGACATCGAGATGACGGCAAGGGAAATGCGCGTCGGCGACAACCGCCTGTGCCTGCACACCCTGTCGGACACGGAGGACCTGCCCGCAGCGGTGGCCACGGACTGCCGTTACGAAAGGCTGTCCACCGACCGCTCGGACTGCCGCCTGTCCTTCGCCGCGCCGCTGGGACTGCTGCTGCCCTGCAACCACATCTACAACCAGTATGTCTTCATCGGCAACAGCGACGAGGAACTGCGCCGCTTCGAGAAAACGGCGAGGAACATGCAGTCGCTCTCCCGGTACAGCCGCCAGAACGCCATCAACCGCGAGTGGATTGAAGAATACCTGAACGAAGCGCACTCGCAGGGGCTGAAGTCCGTCCGCGCCCACTTCAACGTGATGGCGTGGAGCGACGACGCGGAGGAGCTGAAACGCATCAAGAACGACGTGGGCAGCCAGATGGCAAGCATGGGCTGTGTGCCGCGCCACAACACGACGGACTGCCCGACGCTGTTCTGGGCGGGCATCCCCGGCAACGCGGCGGACTTCCCGGCGGAAGAGTCGTTCCACACGTTCATAGAGCAGGCGGTGTGCCTCTTCGCGGGCGAGACCAACTACAAGGACTCTCCGTCCGCCTTCGGCATCCGCATGGCGGACCGCATCAGCGGCAAGCCCCTGCACATCGACATCTCCGACCTGCCGATGAAGCGCGGCGTGACGACCAACCGCAACAAGTTCGTATTGGGTCCTTCGGGCAGCGGCAAATCGTTCTTCATGAACCATCTGGTCAGACAATACTATGAGCAAGGCTCCCATGTGGTGCTGGTCGATACGGGCAACTCCTACCAAGGGCTGTGCGAGATGATACACCGCAAGACCAAGGGAAAGGACGGGGTTTATTATACCTATACGGAGGACAACCCGATTTCCTTTAATCCGTTCTACACGGAGGACAAGGTGTATGACATCGAAAAGAGGGAAAGTATCAAGACTTTGTTGCTGACGCTGTGGAAGAAGGACAATGAGCCTGCTACCCGTGCGGAGGAGGTTGCACTTTCCAATGCCGTGTCGCAGTACATAGGACGTATTAAGGAAGACAACAGCATTGTCCCATGCTTCAACACGTTCTACGAGTTTATAGACACGGATTATCGCAAGGTATTGGAAGATAAGAAAGTGCGTGAAAAGGACTTTGACATTGCCAGTTTCCTGAATGTGCTGGAGCCGTACTACAAGGGCGGTGAATATAATTACCTGCTTAATTCGGACAAGGAACTGGACTTGCTACACAAGCGGTTCATCGTCTTTGAAATCGACCAGATAAAAGAGCACGCCATCTTGTTCCCGGTTACGACAATCATCATTATGGAGTTGTTCATCAACAAGATGCGCCGTCTGCAAGGTATCAGAAAGATGATAATAATTGAAGAGGCTTGGAAGGCGATTGCTTCGGCGAATATGGCTTCCTATGTAAAGTATCTTTATAAGACGGTCAGAAAGTATTTCGGCGAGGCAATAGTGGTGACGCAGGAGGTGGACGACATCATCAGCTCGCCCATCGTCAAGGAGTCCATCATCAACAACTCGGACTGCAAGATACTGCTCGACCAGCGGAAGTTCATGAACCGCTTCGACCAGATACAGGGATTGCTGGGGCTGACGGAAAAGGAGAAGTCGCAGATACTTTCCATCAACCAGTCCAACGATTCGTCCAGACGATACAAGGAGGTGTGGATAGGCTTAGGCGGCACACAGTCGGCGGTGTACGCCACGGAGGTGTCCATACACGAATACCTTGCCTATACAACGGAGGAAACGGAGAAGATGGAAGTCCGCGAACTGGCGGGGAAGCTGGGCAGCGACATGGAAGCCGCCATACGGCAGATTGCGGAGAAACGTATGGACGAAGAAAAGTAACCGATGGAAACATCACCCGACCACAGACGGCGTTTGAGGCCACCTTATACGGCATATAAGGGTGTATCAAACGGCGTATGAGGTCAAGACACATTTTATCAACAAAAAAACAAGAATTGAAGATTATGAACATTGAACTGACAAAGACACAACGGCTGCTGCTTTGCGGCGGTCTGATAGGCTTGGCGTCGCTGATGCTGCAAGCCTGCGAGACGGTAATGAAAGAAAACGAAGACATCCGCGAGAAGATTTGCGGCAACTGGCAGAGCGTGGAGGGCAAGCCCGACATATTGGTGTACAAGGAGGGCGCACTTTACAAGGTGACGCTGTTCCGCAGGGCGGGCGTCCACCGGAAACTGAAGCCGGAGACCTACCTGCTGCAAAGGGAGGCGGACGGTAACCTCTACCTGAACACGGGCTTCCGCATCGACGTGGCATACAACGAGGAAACGGACATCCTGTCCTTTTCGCCTAACGGCGACTATATCCGGGTGAACACGGATGAAACAGCCAATGGCGAAAAGAAGAAAGAACAATAAGAATGTACCACTAAATCCAATGTGAATATGAGACAAAAACTGAAAATGCCATTGGTGGCAGCCTGCCTGTGCCTTGCAGGTGCAGGCACGGCAAACGCCCAATGGGTGGTGTCCGACCCGACGAACCTCGCGCAGAGCATCATCAACTCCGCCAAGGAGATGGTGGAAACGGCGGGCACGAAAGCCAACACGCTCAACGGCTTCTTGGAAACCAAGAAAGTGTTTGAGCAGGGAAAGAAGTATTACGACGCGCTGAAATCCGTACATGACGTGGTGAAGGGCGGCGTGAAGGTGTCGAAAAGCATCGGGTTGGTGATGGAAATATCAGAAATCTATGTGGATAACTACCAGAAGATGCTCTCTGATGAGAACTACACGCCGGAAGAGCTTGCCGCCATATCGTCGGGCTACACCATGCTGATAGACGAGAGTTCGGACGTGCTGCAAGACCTGAAGAACGTGGTGAACGTGACGGGGATGTCGCTCACGGACGCGGAACGGCTGGCGATTATCGACAACGCCTACCGCAGCCTGATGAACTACCGCAACCTCGTGCGCTACTACACGAACAAGACCATATCGGTGTCCTACCTCCGGGCAAGGAAGAAGAACGACATGGACCGGGTGATAGGACTCTACGGAAACCCCAACGAAAAATACTGGTAAGTTATGGGAGAGTTCGACAACCTTCACCAGATACTCCTTTCGCTCTACGACGAGATGATGCCGCTGTGCGCGGACATGACGGGCGTGGCGAAAGGGCTTGCCGGGCTGGGCGCGTTGTTCTACGTGGCGGTGCGCGTGTGGCAGTCGCTCGCCCGCGCCGAGGCGATAGACGTGTACCCGCTGCTCCGCCCGTTTGCGCTCGGTTTGTGCATCCTGTTCTTCCCGACCATCGTGTTGGGTACGATGAACAGCGTGTTAAGCCCCATCGTGCAGGGCGTACACGGCATCCTCGAAGAACAGACCTTCGACATGAACGAGTACCGGGAGCAGAAAGACAAACTGGAATACGAGGCGATGATGCGCAACCCGGAGACCGCCTACCTCGCCAGTGATGAGGAATTTGACCGCCAGTTGGACGAGCTGGGCTGGTCGCCCTCGGACTTGGTGACGATGACGGGGATGTACATGGACCGGGCGGCGTACAACATCAAGAAGACGGTGCGTGACTGGTTCCGGGAACTGCTGGAACTGATGTTCGCCGCAGCCGCGCTCATCATCGACACGCTCAGGACGTTCTTCCTCGTGGTGCTGAGCATCCTGGGACCGGTAGCCTTCGCCTTTGCCGTATGGGACGGCTTCCACTCGACGCTCTCGGCGTGGTTCAGCCGCTACATACAGATTTACCTGTGGCTTCCCGTGTCGGATTTGTTCAGCACCATACTGGCGAAGATACAGATTCTGATGTTGCAGAACGACATACAAGCGATGCAGACCGACCCGAACTTCTCGGTGGAGGCGAGCAACGGGGTGTACATCGTGTTCCTCATCATCGGCATCGTGGGCTACTTCACCATCCCGACGGTGGCAGGCTGGATCATCCAAGCAGGTGGCGGCATAGGCAGCTACAACAAGAACATCAACACCGCCGGGGCTTTGGGCGGCAGCGTGGCGGGAGCCGCCGCAGGAAACGTGGCAGGCCGCGCGGGCAAGCTCATCAAGGGAACGGCGGGAAAGCTGTTCCGAAGATAGGCATTCCGGACAATCCGTTTCCGTGAGTTGCCCGACCCTTAAAAACGGATTATTGAACAATTAAAAGACGAAAAGAAGAAAATGGAATTCAAATCACTCAAGAACATCGAGACGAGTTTCCGGCAGATACGTCTGTTCGGCATCGTCTATACGGCGGCCTGCGCCCTCGTGGTGGTCTGCTCGGTGGTGTGCGCCTTCCGCTTCGCCGAGGCGCAACGGCAGAAGATATACGTCCTCGATGGAGGCAAGAGTCTTATGCTCGCGCTCTCGCAGGACCTGTCGCAGAACCGCCCGGCGGAAGCCAGGGAACACGTGCGCCGCTTCCACGAACTGTTTTTCACCCTCTCGCCGGAGAAAAGCGCGATAGAGCACAACGTGAAACGCGCCCTGCTCTTGGCAGACAAGAGCGCGTACAACTATTACGCCGACTTCGCCGAAAAGGGCTTCTACAACCGCATCATCGCCGGGAACATCAACCAAGTGTTGCAGGTGGACAGCGTGGTGTGCAATTTCGACCGCTATCCCTACGAGGCGCGGACATACGCCCGTCAGATGATTATCCGCGAGAGCAACGTGACGGAACGGACATTAGTAACCGCCTGCCGCCTGCTCAACGCGAGCCGCTCGGACGACAACCCAAACGGCTTCACCATCGAGGGCTTCACGGTATTGGAGAACAAGGACATCCGGACGATTGAAAGATAATGCGTATGGGAAAGATGAAAAATCTCATTGAAAAGTGGACCACCGGGCTGAAAGGTTGGTTACGCAATAGGCTGGACGCCCTGCCGCCCAAAGCACGGCTTAGGATAGTCCTTGCGGCATTTGCCGTGTTCGCCTCGCTCTGTCTCTACATGACTGCCGCCGCAATCATCGGCTTCGGCAAAGGGGAAGAGGCATTGGAGATACGGCACATCGAGAAGTTAGAAATATATAATAAGGTGTATCACTCAAATTTGAATCCACAATGAAATTATCAGATTGGATATGGGAAAAGATGGAAAACTTGCAGGATGCCGGATTCCGATGGAAACCGACCTTGAAGTTCTGCCATCAGGTGCTTCGCTTGGATTACAATGCCATTGCCGATTCCATCGTAAGGAACGGGCATCGCCCGGCAATTACGGAAGAGCAGGCAAAAATACTCTGGGATTACCGTTTCTTCCGGAATCTGGACCAGACGGAACGCAGCGGCTGGCACAAGGTTATGGATGTACTGCAACAAACCGATTGGGGCAAACAGCAGGTCTGGTTGTTGTCCGGATTGAAAATGGGGAATGAAACACTTCCCCAAAAACTGAATGCCATGTACACGCTGCTTTGTAGTGCCCATACGGGTAAAAGCCATACCCTATGTCCTCTGCCCAATCCGGAAGAAGTGGCTACCGCCCATAAGCTGGTAGGGTATTGCATGAAGGACGAGGAACTCGACTACTTGAAGCGGCTTGCCCTGCATGGGGAATATCCGGGAGACCTGACCGCCATCAGGCATGGTCTGATGGATATGTACCAAAAGATAGAGGACCTCGAATGGGAACGGGCCAAGGAAATGCGTGCGGACAATCACTGGTCGGCGGACTCCATCGATGCGGCCATCCAGGAGGAAAAAGGACGGATTATGCGCAGTGCCTCCGATTTGTACGAGCAGAAAGTGCAGGGCAAGTTCCCGGACGACTATCGGAAAGCCCTGCACCGGGAACGGATGGTGCTTCATGGACTCTCTCAAAAGGGATGGGACGGGCAGACAAAAATTCCGAAACCTCTGTTGGTCAAGTATGGGTTGGCGGAATCATTCGGAAAAATAAGCGATGCGTTGATGGATTACATTATCCGTTGTGACATGGGAGACGATACTTATCCCAAGCATATGGTAGGGCATCATAACCGCATCATCAAAGAACAGTCCCGGATAGGATTGGAACGCTTGGAACACAGGTTGTTTCCGGATAAAAACAAACCAAAGCTCCATCCGGCTTCTTTGGGTACGCATAAAATGCCCATTCGCTTACAGAATCAGGTAAGCAAAGAGAATAAAGGTATAAAAATCAGACTTTGACAAGCTAATTGAACTGATGATGGAAACAAAAGAACAGAAGAATGAATCAAGAACAAAAGAGAAAAAGCCGCTGACGGAACAACAGCGTCAGCAAAGGCAGAAGATGCTGGTCTATCCGCTGATGGTGCTGCTGTTCGCCGGGTGTATGTGGCTCATCTTCGCGCCGTCCTCCGAGGACAAGGAGAAAGAACGGCAGGGACAGGGATTCAACACGGACATGCCCATGCCCGAAGACTCCAAAATCATCGGGGACAAGGCGAAAGCCTACGAGCAGCAGGATTTGGAAAACAAGCGGAAGGAACGCCGGGGCATGGTGGGCGACCTCTCCGCGTTCTGGAACGACAGCGACGGTGACACGCCAACGGACGATGCCGACACTTCGGACGATTACCGCCTGACACGGACGGAAACGACCGACGGGGAAACGGCGGACGAAAGACAGGCGGGCATCCGCACTTCCGCTGCCGCCTACCAACGGCTGAACACCTCGCTGGGCACGTTCTACGAGCCGCCGAAGGAGGACACGGAAAAGGAGGAACTCCGGGAGCGCATCGACGAACTGGAAGCCATGCTGGTGGCGCAGGATAGCAAGCCTTCCACGATGGAGGAACAGGTCGCCCTGTTGGAAAAGTCCTATGAGCTGGCGGCGAAGTACCAGAATGACAACAATGCCGGACAAGCCGCACAGCCCGATGAAACGGGAGGTTCTGTGAGTACAGGCGAAAAGAGCATGAAGGCAGAACCCGTAAGCGATGTAAGGCGGACGGTGGTGTCCGCCCTGCCGCAGCCCATGACAGACTCGGCGTTCATCGCGGACTATTCGGGGGAACGCAACTACGGCTTCCACACCGCCATCGGTGCGGAGGAAACGACGGGGAAGAACACCATCGCCGCCTGTGTGCAGGGCGACCAGACGCTGACGGACGGGCAGACGGTGAAGCTCCGGCTGCTGGAGCCGATGCGCGTGTCGGGGCGCGTCATCCCCCGGAACACGCTCCTTGTGGGCGCGGCACGGTTGCAGGGCGAAAGGCTCGGCATCGGCATCACCTCGCTGGAACACGGGGGAAACATCATCCCGGTAGAACTGGAGGTGTACGACAGCGACGGGCAGGCGGGCATCTTCATACCCGGCTCGATGGAGATAGACGCGGCAAAGGAAATCGGGGCGAACATGGGCAGCTCGCTCGGAAGCAGCATCAACATATCGACCGACGCGGGGGCGCAGCTCGCCTCCGACTTGGGGCGAGGGGCGATACAGGGCATCTCGCAGTACATCTCGAAAAGGATGCGCACGGTCAAGGTACATCTGAAGTCAGGGTACAGGGTATTGCTCTACCAAGAAAAGGAATGAACAGTCCAAAAACATAAAGGCAAAAAAAGAAAAAATAATCAACAAACTAATTTTTATTTACCACTAAATCCAACGTAAAATGAGTATCAAGAAAGTAATGACAATGTTTGCCCTGCTGATGGGCATCGCCTGTGCGAGCTACGCGCAGGGAGTGACGAACGACAGCACTGCCACCGCCAAGGAGGACGGGCTGGAACTGGTGAAGGACGTCTATCCGCAGACGGAGGAGGACGGCGACCTGTACCACGGTCTGACGAAAAAGCTGATGTTCGACCGCATGATACCGCCGCACGGCTTGGAAGTCACGTATGACAAGACCGTCCACATCCTGTTTCCGGCGGCGGTGCGCTACGTGGACTTGGGTTCGCCCAACCTGATAGCGGGCAAGGCGGACGGTGCGGAGAACGTCATCCGTGTGAAGGCGACGGTCAAGAATTTCCGCAACGAGACGAACATGAGCGTCATCACGGAGGACGGGTCATTTTACACATTTAATGTGAAATACGCCGATGAGCCGCTTATCCTGAACGTGGAAATGAAGGACTTTATCCACGACGGCAGCACGGTGAACCGACCGAACAACGCGCAGGAAATCTACCTGAAGGAACTGGGCAGCGAAAGCCCGATGCTGGTACACCTCATCATGAAGTCGCTGCACAAGGAGGACAAGCGCAAGGTGAAGCACATCGGCTGCAAGCGTTTCGGCATCCAGTACCTGCTGAAAGGGATTTATGTCCACAATGACCTGCTGTATTTCTACACGGAGATAAAGAACCAAAGCAATGTGCCGTTTGACGTGGACTACATCACGTTCAAGATTGTGGACAAGAAGGTGGCGAAGCGTACCGCCATGCAGGAACAGGTGCTGTTCCCGCTCCGCGCCTACAACTACGCCGTCCGTGTAGCCGGGAAGCGGTCCGAACGCACGGTGTTCTGCCTTCCGAAGTTCACCATCCCCGACGGCAAGCAGCTCGTGGTGGAGATGAACGAGAAGGACGGCGGACGCCACCAGACGTTTACCGTGGAGAACGAGGACTTGGTACAGGCTGAAACCATCAACGAACTGCGCGTGCGATGAAAGGAAAGGTACTGTTTATTGTAACGCTTCTGTTCGTCCTCCTGGCAGGACGGGCGGAAGCCCAACGGTGCCTGCCGAAGATGCGGGGCATCGAGTTGAGAGCCGGGCTGAACGAGGCGGACGGCTATGTGCTGGGAGCCATGCTTTCGAGCTACGCGAAAGGTGGGAACAAGTGGGTGTACGGGCTGGAATACCTGAAAACCAGCCACGGATACCGGAGTACGACCATCCCTGCGGCACAGTTCACGGCGGAGGGCGGTTACTACTACAACTTCCTCTCGGACGCGAAAAAGGTGGTGTTCTTCTACGCTGGCGCGTCAGCCCTTGCCGGGTACGAGACGGTGAACTGGGGCGGAAAGACGCTGTACGACGGGGCGAGGCTGAACAACAAGGACGCCTTTGTCTATGGCTGCGCCGCCACGCTGGAAATGGAGCTGTACCTCGTGGACTTCATTGCGCTGACGGCCTCGCTGCGTGAACGCTTCCTGTGGGGCGGCAGCATGGGCGTGTGCCACACGGAATACGGGATAGGCGTGAAGTTCATCATCAACTGAATGTGCGCCTATATGGATATAGAAGCGATGAAACGCTATCCGCTGGAGGACTTCCTTGCACGGCTGGGGCATCATCCCGTGCAAAGACGTGCCAACGCCATCTGGTACAGGTCGCCGTACCGGGAGGAACACACGCCTTCCTTCAAGGTAAACCCGGAAAAGAACCTCTGGTTTGATTTTGGCGAGGGCAAGGGCGGTAACATCTTCGCCCTTGCGGGGGAGTTCATCCAAAGCGGCGACTTCCTCACACAGGCGAGGTATGTGGCGGAGGTGGCGGACATGCCGTTGCAGGACTATGAGCAACGCCGCACCCCCGAAGTGCGGCAACCAGCCGGACACAGCTTCGAGGACGTGGAAGTGCTGCCCTTGCAGAGCCGGGCGTTACTCCATTACCTGCAAGAAAGGGGCATACCGTCCGCCATAGCCATCGCGAACTGCAAGGAGATGCGCTACTCCACGCACGGGAAACGGTATTTCGCCGTGGCTTTCGGCAACTGCGGTGGCGGCTACGAGATACGCAACCCGTTCTTCAAGGGCTGTGTGCCGCCAAAGGACGTCACCCTGCTGCCGTCAGGCTCTGCCGTTTGCAACGTGTACGAGGGCTTCGTGGACTACCTTTCCGCCCGTGCATTAGGCATCGGCGGCGGGGAGGACCACCTTGTCCTCAACTCGGTGTCCAATGTGGCGAGGGCGTACCGGCATCTGGACGGCTACGGAACGGTGCGGTGCCACCTTGACAACGACGAAGCCGGGCGGCGGACATTGGAAGCCCTGCGCACACGTTACGGCGAAAGGGTGTCGGACTGCTCCGGCATCTACGGCGGATGCAAGGACTTGAACGAGTATCTGCAAAGCCGTCTGAAACAAAACGAGAAGAACAACAAGAACATCAAACTTAAAATGTAACGGTTATGAACATGAACAAATTAAACAATACACGGAAAGTGAAAAGAAACATAGTAAAATCATTGGCAACCCTTTGTCTGGGGCTGCTCTCTGTATGCTTCACCGCCTGCGATGACGATTTGGACGTGACGCAAGCCTATCCGTTCACGGTGGAAGCCATGCCCGTGCCGAAGGAACTGGCGCAGGGCGAGACGGCGGAAATCCGTTGCGAACTGGTACGCGAGGGCGAGTTTGACGGGGCGGTCTATACCATCCGCTATTTCCAATACGACGGGGAGGGCACGTTGAAGCTGGATAACGGCTTGGTGTTGCAGCCCAACGACCGCTACCTGCTGGAGAACGAAAAATTCCGCCTATATTACACCTCGGAGTGCGACGAGTCGCAAAGCCTGACCATCACGGTGGAGGACAATTTCGGCAATGCCTGCGAGTGGGAATTGGAGTTCAACAACGACTCGGACGCGGAAACGGAGGGAGGCGTCGCTGTGTCTGACACCTTGAACGCCAGCCGATGATGCGCAAGGCGTTGCTCCTGCTGCTGGCGGCTGCCCTCTGTGGCAGCCTGCCGGCACAAGACACGGACAGCATGGCGGAACTGCTGGCATCGTTTAACAATCATCCCAAGGCTGACATCGCCGTTGAACTGATAAAAAAGTACGAGGGACTGCACGACCGTTCCGATTACCCCTACTACGGCTACGGGCATCGCAGGTTGCCCAACGAAAACCTTTCCTATGACATGACGGAGGCGGAAGCCGAAGCCCTGCTCCGCAAGGATTTGGCGGTGCGCTACAAGCTGTTCCGCAAATTTGGTAAAGATGCCTTGCTTCTTACCGTATTAAGTTTCAATGTGGGTCAAGGGGTATTGCTTGGTCACGGCGGACACCCGAAAAGCAAACTCATCCGCAAGCTGGAAGCCGGGAATCGAGACATTTACCGTGAATATATCGCTTACTGCCGGTACAAAGGAAAGCAGCACGCCATGCTATTCAATCGAAGAAAAACAGAATTTGCGTTGCTATATATTCCGTGATATGATTAAAATTCCTTGCGGTAAATAATTTCGCAAGGAATTTTTGCTTCCAATACAAATAAACATATTATCTTTACAAATAAATTTTCGAAAAATGAAAGAGCCGAAAGAAATCTATTATTTACCTGTAGAACAGTTATCTGATGATGTTATTCAATATATTGAAAAAGTTTTTGA
This sequence comes from Phocaeicola sp. RTP21359st1_B8_RTP21360_211022, assembly GCF_040911965.1. NCBI lineage: Bacteria > Pseudomonadati > Bacteroidota > Bacteroidia > Bacteroidales > Bacteroidaceae > Phocaeicola > Phocaeicola sp. RTP21359st1_B8_RTP21360_211022. The sequence goes on along the minus strand of NZ_JBDFXP010000038.1, from coordinate 6,336 downwards.
GTTATTAGATGCTGTAAAAAATGATTGCAATAGCAATAATTTTTCTCGCCGATTTACTTTCATAAGAGATGAGAAAGCTATTAGTGATGTTGCGGAAATTAAAAAAGATAATAATAAATTAAATCATATATATATCAACGAAAATTTCTGTCAGTATTTATGGTCTGTTTGTGTCTATCTTATCGCATATTTTGAAAATGTTATACATATCCCTATGATGGATGCTGTTGGTATTAATAAAAATGGATATAAGCCCAATATGATAGATGTAGAATATGGCAATGATTGTTTTTTCAGAGGACGGCAATTATTACATAACTTTAATAGAGATGCATATTGGGTTACTCCAAATATCTGTAATCCGCAGCAATTTGAAAATATTATAAGCCATGCGAATGATGTCTATTGTGCTGCAATAGCATTTATATATGCTCACGAGTTTTCACATAATTATTTGGGGCATACACAAATACAGCAAACGCTTTCTCGTTCAATAAATGATGAAATTGCAGCAGATGATATGGCAATTAGCTTTATTCAAACTGAATATAACTCTGCATGGGGAAGAACCTATAAGGCAGGAATTGCAACTACATTAGCAGCCCTTTTATTAATGGGAGAGGATTCTATTTCTGGTGGTGGAACCCATCCAGATATGGATGTTCGAATAGAAAATTTGGTTACTAAACTGGAATTGCACGAAATGGATCTTCTTTGGGGCTATTTAGGGGTTGCTTTAAGATTATGGCTTCTTGTTTTTGATGGCTTATCCATCAAAGAGGATATGCAGCAACCGGGGTTTGGTTCATACAAAGAGATATATTTATATTATATAGAAAAATTAAAGATTGTCAGGCAACAACGTTATCCTACAATTATCAAACCAGACTGGGATATATAATTAATGACTTCATTGGATTTTTCCATCTTATCGAAGATGGGGGCAACGGTTTCTTTGCTACTTTCTTATCCGCCGACCTGCTCATGAAAGAAAGTAGCGGGCGGCAAGCCTGCCGCCCGATTTTACCGCTTTATCCTTTGCAGCACACGCTCAAGTGTGCGCTCGGCAATGGGGCGTGTGTCCTTGTTCCAAAGGTTATACCCGTGTACGGATATTCCCACGCTCCGCAAATCTCGGATATAACCGGACGCTTCATCTTGCGTGGGCAGGTAAACGAACTGCACCCATGCGTCCCTGCCGTCTGTCAGTATGAAATAGTATTTCATTTCGCTTGTTTTTTCAGTTGTTACGAATGGAGTGTGGGCGGTGTTTCCACCGCCACGCACTCAAAATTCCTTTATGTCGGCGATAGCCGTGCAGCGTGTGAGCCATTCCTTTACGCAGGGCATGTTGTATTCGGAAGTGATGACTGCCGTATGCCCGTTTATCTGCGTAAACCTCGTACTTTCATAGTCCTCCACCCATCCTTTGAGGCTGTCCGTTCCCCATGCGTCCGCATCGGCGAACATATTGTCCAAAACCTTGATAGGGTCGCTGAACGTCACTATCAGCGTTTCATATCCTGCGCTCATCGTCTGCCCTCCTTCGCTTTAATCCATTCGTCACGCAACCGCCTGCACTCGTCCAATGTGGGTTTCACGCAGGAGAACAGTTCTCCCGTTGTGGTGTCCCGATAGTCATATTGGTACATCGTGCGGACTTTGCGCCCGATTTTCAGTTGGAATTTCTCGTATTTCTCACCTGCCGTGCAGGTGCTTACTCCGTTAATAGTCATTCTTGTTGTCATAGCCTTATCAATTAAAATTCAACAATCAGTAATCTGTTCTCCAAACATTGGTCGGGGTCGGATGCCTTTTTCTGTGTCACCCACAGATGGTGTGCGCCATACCCGAATGCGAAAAGGGCGTTGAAAAGTTTCTTTCGGGCGAACACCTCCATTACCCCCCTTACATCCTGCTCGTCCTTTGTCAGTACAAGCGTGTTCAACAATTCGATGAACATTTCAGGCAGTTTCTCGTGCCACCCGAAAATCATGTTTTCTATTCTCACTTCCATATCAATAAGTATTAAGTTGTTAAACGATTACGCTGCTTCTTTCATCCGTTTCCGTATCTGCTCGGCATTGTCCTCCACCAATTTGATGATGCGGTCGTGGTATTCGGTGTTGGAGTTGCATACGCCACGGCTCTGCACCACTTTTAATGTCCGCAAGTCCACCTCCACTGTCTCGATGCGTCGCTCGTCTATCCGTGCGGAAAGTATCAGGGAGTTCTCATTGTTGTAGTAGGCGTTGGCATAGACGCAATGGTGCATGGCTTTCCCCTCCTCGTAGAACTCGTCCACGCTTTGCAGCACCTTGACGATGATTAGACCGTCCGTCAGTACAAGGTTGAGGAATGCGGCTTTCTTTCGGATATACTCGTCTTTCTCTTTCGCCATTTCTTCCAGACGCTTCCGCTCACGCTCCAACCGCTCGGCTTCCCACTCCCTGTGTTGCTGCTGCCGTTCACGCTCCAATTGGACTTGCCGTTTCCCCATATACAGGTCGTGAGCCGCCTTGAAATCGGGCGGGCATATGAAACGGGGGTTGCGCAAATCTTTTCCCAATCTCTCTAAGAGATATACGAGGTCGCACCACAATGAGATGTCGGTTATGGCATATTTATTCCGCATGGCTATCTTGTACGAGTTCCAACATCTGTCAAGTACCTGCGGACGGGAGAGGAAATAGCGCAAGTGTTCGATGTTGCCCGACTTCAGCAATGTTTCCGCACGGCTGTCCGAAAGGATAGCCTTGAAGAAGTCGTAAGGCAGTATGCCGTGCAGGTTGCCGTCAAAGCCATTTCGCTTAATTTCGGGGATAATCCGTCGGCGTGGATAGGTGCATATCGGGTCAATGTCATACACCTTATGCTGGTTGTTCCTGCGGATTTCCATCGGGCTGTCCTCGTTCCACAAGTCGTAGTAGAGAAGTGAAAAGCCACGCAACCTTGCCACTGTCTCGGACTTGCCGTCAGGAGCAATCCACCGCTGTGCCACCTCAAAGATGGAATACTCCGCCTTTTGCCCGACTTTCTGACGGCTCCTGACGAAAAAGAAACGTATTACCTGGTAGCCTTTGCAGGTGGTGATGATGGAGAAATACTCGTTGTCCACGAACACCCTCTTTCGGGTGTCCGTGATTTCCAATGCCGTGCCGCAGTTCGGGCAGGTGCATCCGCAAAGCGTGTCGGCAAGGCTGTGTCCGCTTTTCCATGCGTGTCCGCACTCCGTGCAGGTAATGACGCCTTTTGCAGTCCGCCTGCCGTAGTGCTTGAAACAATGGTGGAAAGCGTAGGTTCTCTGTGCGTTTGTCAGTTCGGGCAGGGTTGCGCTCAGACGGATGACTTCTTTCTGTATGGGTGTCTTGGGTTTCATAGGTTCAGAATAATGAAAGTTCAACTTGTTGTGCGTTTGTCTTTTGGTTCGCCTTAGCCTTGTTCCGGTTTTGCATCTTGCGCAGTTCCTCGTCTTGGTATTGGCGGATGGCTCTCTGCCTTGCTTCCGCCTTTTCCTCGTCCGTCAGTTCAACTCCGCATACCATGACTTGGCACGGGATTGGTTTGCCGATGTCGATGTCGTCCTCGTCAAAATAGTGTACCGCTTGCGACAAGACTTCCCCTGCGGTAACGCCTATGCCGTTGCCTCCATTGCATTGGCTTTTCGCCCAATGCAACAAATAGGTGATGCAATCGTCCATGTTCTTGTTCGGCTTGCTGTAACTTGCTGCAAACAGCTTGTCCTCCGCCGCACGGCTGTCCAAATAGGCTTGGATGGTCCGCTTGAAATGGTCTGTTCCGTTCATATCTGTATGTATTTTAGTTATTTGAAAAATTCTCCGTTGGATAAAAACTCGTATTCGTTGGCTTCGCAATCACGCTCAAAGGCTTCCTCGTTGCTAGCATATTCCACATCATCCCTGCAAAAGCGGAAAAAGCTGTCGATGCAGTCATTCATCAAGTCATACAAGTTCGTATGCTTGTCGGGGACTTTCAGAAAGTCGTATATGGGTTTCAGTATGTCCATGTCCGCACAATAACCCGTCAGCACACAATCATTGGTTACGGATATCCGACTTCTGCGCTGTTTGTGGAAGTCCTTTTTGTGCCAATAGGTCTTGGGCTTGAAAAGGTTGTGCCAATAGTTGTTCACGATGAATTTCAGCAACCGCACACCGCACAGTTCTTCCTCTTCCCCGCTGTAATTTGAGATGAATTGGAAATTATAGGTACAGGCATCATAATTCCACCTGCTTACCTTTACCTTGAAAATCTCCTCAAAGGCTTTCAACGTTGCCCTGTTGTCGGATGCGTCATATTCAAAGCCTTTCAACCACTTCCAATAGGCGTTCTCTTTCGCCTTGTCCGAAAGCTCGTCCACCTTGTAAACTTCGTATTTCCTCGTTTCCGTTCTCATAACTTTGCTCTATTGTTCGTCCAACATATTGTGATAAAACAACTCGTCATCCCGTCCGTAGATTTCCATCGTAGGGTTGTTGTCGTTTTCCGCAGGGGACAGTCCTTCCACCGTTTCGGGGTTCAATTCGTAGTCGCAATAGATGACGTTCTCGTCCATACCGATATGGCTGTTCACGTCTTTATCTTCCCATGAAAGAATGATGGATTTGGCTTCTTCATAGCTGTTCGCTTTGATGGAGAAGCGGGTACGTTCCCAGCAAGTTACCTTGCAATCCATATAAAAGTCAAAAGTTTCCATTGTCTGTAATTTAAGATGGTTATACGGTTTTCTGTAAAATCTCTATGTGGTATTGGGGCGGGCATTCCAAGATGAGAAAGGCGATGAAGTCCTTTCTTGCCTCCTTGTTCAACTCGTGGTACAACCTCCTGAATGAGGAAAAGTTACCGTTGATGCACACCTCTACCATATACTCGAAGATGTTGTCCACCTCGTAATACCTGCATTGTTGTGCCACTGTCTTGCTGTGTCTTTTCGCCATATCCGTATGAATTAAAGGGTTAATAACCAAATGAAAATTCCGATAGCTGCCACTACTGAAAGCAGGGCGGTGAGGATGCCGAACATGAAGTTCAACATACCCAGCAGGATTTCCCCTGCGATGCCCACCGCCAAACCTCCTGCGCAAAGGGTAATGCCCCATGCTGCTCTCACCATTGCGGACAATACGCTCCGCATAGCCTTTCCGATGTCGTTCAATGTCATTCTCATATCTTCCAATTTTTAGATTGTTGTTACTTGTCTTGCTCGGATGGGGAGGTCGGGTCGAGTCCTTTTTCTTTTCGCCTCTCCGTATGTCCGATGTCTCCTTGTGACGTCTTCCGACCGCGCACCGGTCGTTTTCGTTTCAGGGGAAAAAGCAAAGGTCAGGGGAGTAGGTTCAGCAAATTTTTTCGACAGAATACTACCTGAGCCTGCGAAGTGTGGAGATTGTGGCTAAAAAATTTGTGTTCCTAATCCCGTCTTTACCTTTGCCCCTGCAACGAAAATGACCACTGATGCCGTCTGGAATGGCGGCATGGGGACATTGGCATACACTTGGAGAGACGGAAAGGAAAAGGGGGAAGTATGTGAAATGGCGCAACGCGCCACAGGAAAATCGAAAGGGCGGCGCAACTGACAAGGGAAAGCCTCGCTTTCCTGCCGCCGTGACGGAAGTCCCGTGACCGTCATTGTCATGCGGGCATGGCTTGCGGTCGCGGGTGTTCCTCCGGCGGCATCTGTCTGAAAATGGTCTTGCCTGCCATTGCTCCGATTGGCAACGGCAGGGCAAGACGGTTGGAAGACAGGCCACACATGACAGCCGGGAATAGTCGCAGGAGCAGATTCACGCTTGCCGTGTCCTGCATCCGGCGGCATTTCCGGCTGACAACGGAAACGAAAAAAGAAAAACGAATAAGACGGTCTTGGCCGTTCAGCACAAGCACATAAAAGAAGTGTCCGCGACGATGGCAGTGTCACTGGTGACATTGTGGTCGTCGTGGGCTTTTCTTTGCTTGTGCTGCTTCTGAAATGGGCTTGCGCACATCAAGCCGGAAGCCGTTTTCAGAACAGGAAAAATGATGGAGGATAAAATTTGCGGGCGAAATAAAATTGCGGGAAATTTTGCAAAGACGGGGACTGTTTTGTACCTTTGCAAAAAGTAAGGACGTTCTTTCGCTTGATGCAAAATGAGGCAGATTATAGAAGTTCGCTGGTTTCTAAACCGTTAACAAGTCTGTTTTGTTTCTCTGTTAATTATCTCATAGCTTGAAAGATACAATTTTTATTGTGTCTTGCGAGGTGAAAGGTGATTTTCTTGGTTATCCCTGCTGCCGTGAGCCACCGTTGGAGTGGTCCTTGCAGCATCTTGTCCTTGA
>NZ_JBDFXP010000037.1:0-54265 GCF_040911965.1 Phocaeicola sp. RTP21359st1_B8_RTP21360_211022 | reverse complement strand
TAACAAAGCCCCAGCTTGTGAAAGTCGGGGCTTTGTGCGTAAAAAACAGAAGGTGTGCATTTTGACACACCTTCTTTTTATGTAGGAATGATAAATCTTACTGATTAACTCTTTTTTCCTGAATTCTAGCTTTCTTGCCAGTAAGAGCACGTAAATAGTACAATTTAGCACGACGAACTTTACCAACTTTATTAACAGTGATACTGTCGATAGCCGGAGATTCGATAGGGAAAATACGTTCAACACCTACAGTTCCAGACATTTTACGAACGGTGAAACGTTTTTTGTCACCATGTCCAGCGATTTTGATAACAACACCACGGTACAACTGTACACGTTCCTTGCTACCTTCAACGATACGGTATGCCACTGTAATAGTATCACCAGCTTTGAATGAAGGATGCTGTTTGCCAGTAGCAAATGCTTCTTCAGCAATTTTAATTAAATCCATTTTTTTTGATTTTAAATTGTTTATCGTTACCAACGCAACATATCAAGTAACTCTTCTTTGACAGCGATTGCGCGAAAGCGGTGCAAAATTACTAGATTTTTGTCATACAGCCAAATTAAATTCAACTATTTTTCATCTGATATCGTTGGTTGCAACTTCTTTTTTAACTACATTTGGGCAATAAACAACTAATAAACATGAAACCAAACCGAATTATGTGTATCATTCCGGCAGGAATAGTAGCCGGGATTTTTATGTTTTCAAGCTGTCATTCAGGCTATTCTCTGGCATCAGTTGAGGGAAGCAGGATAGAAGTGACAGCAGCTTTGGATGCTAATCCGGATTCCGCTGCAATCGCTGTTTTGGCTCCGTATCAAAAAACGGTTGATAGTATTATGTCACCGGTCATAGGACAAAGCGCTCGTTTTATGGATCGCTTTCGTCCTGAAAGTGAGTTATCCAACTTGGTAGCGGATATTTTACGTTATTCTGCTTCTGCATATATAGGCCGTATGGCCGACGTGGGGGTGACGAATATGGGGGGACTACGTACGGCTTTGCCCGAGGGGGATATAACTTACGGTAATATTTATGAAATAACTCCCTTTGAAAATACATTGTGCATTGTTACTATGAATGGGGCTTTGCTGCGTGAACTTTTTGAAAATATAGCAGCTGTGCATGGTGAGGGATTAAGTGGCGCTTGTCTTGAAATTTCTGGAGATGGAAAATTATTGGATGCTACAGTGGCCGGAAAAGAAATTGAAGACTCCAAAGAGTATAAAGTAGCCACCTTGGATTATTTGGCTGAGGGAAATGACCATATGACTGCTTTTGCCAAAGTGGGCGATGCGGATAAATTGCTGCCTGAAAAGGCCACAGTGCGTCAGTTGTTTCTGAACTATGTGAATGAGCAGACTAAAGCAGGGAAGAAAATAGACTCAAAGATAGAAGGAAGAATTACCGTTAAAGAATAAACTGAACCGTTATGAAACGAATATATGTATTATTTACTGCTTTGTGTGTATGTTGTGCGCTGGCAGCACAGGATATCAAAGAACTTTTGATACTTCATACTAATGATACCCACAGCCGTGTGGAACCTATCCCCATTACTGATCCGAATCCGGAGTTTGCAGGAAAAGCGGGTTTTGTACGTCGTGTTACCTTAATAAAAGAAATACGGAAACAGGATAAGGATTTGTTGTTGTTTGATTGTGGTGACTTTTCACAAGGCTCTCCTTTTTATAATATGTTTGGTGGTGAAGTTGAAGTGAAGCTGATGAATGAAATGGGATATGATGCCGGGATTATTGGAAATCATGAGTTTGATTTGGGCTTGGATAATATGGCACGTCTTTTTAAAATGGCGGATTTTCCTGTTGTTTGTGCTAATTATGGTGTACAGGGAACTGTTTTGGAGGGGCTTGTCAAACCGTATGTTATTTTGGAACGTAAGGGGATAAAGGTAGGTGTGTTCGGACTGAGTCCTGCATTGGAGGGGCTAGTACAGGCAAAAAACTGTGAAGGAGTGGTTTTTGAAAATCCAATAGAGGCTGCTCAGCGTGTGGCGGATATATTGAAGAATCGGGAAAAATGTGATTTAGTGGTTTGTTTGTCTCATTTAGGGTGGCAAGGAAAACCTTATTCTGATGAAACTTTGATTCTTAATACTCGTAATATTGATATTGTCTTGGGAGGTCATTCGCATTCTTATTTTGATAAGACTTTGTTTTATAAGAATTTGGATGGCAAGGAGATTCCATTGCAACAAATGGGAAAAAATGCTGTTTATGTGGGAAAAATGAAAGTAAGGATGGAAAAGAACTGATAGTTGCTGTTGTATAAGGAAATCTGATATAATTGAAGAAATTAGATGAAGAGAAACGTATTGTTATTTATAAGTTTATGTGTCGTCGGATGTGTGATGACGTATGCACAGCAGATGCCTGGGCTGTTACAAAAGGGGAAGGCGGATACTCAGGATTGTAAGGCATGGGTGGATGAACAGCTTTCTGAAATGAGTTTGAAGGAAAAGATAGGACAACTGTTTATACACACAGTGGCTCCTCTTCAGACACAGCGAAATAAAAACAATATATATGCAGCTATAAAAGAATATAAAGTAGGAGGATTACTTTTTTCGGGCGGTCAGTTGTCTGATCAGGTTTTATTGACTAATTATGCGCAGAGTCTGGCGGAAGTGCCTTTGCTCATAACTTTTGATGGTGAATGGGGGCTGGCTATGCGCTTGAAGGGAACCCCTCGTTTTCCAAGAAACAGAGTCTTGGGATGTATACAGGATAATGAACTGCTTTATGAATATGGTAAGGAAGTAGCCCGGCAATGTAAGGAGATAGGTGTGCAGATCAATTTTGCTCCGGTGGCCGATGTAGATGTTAATCCTCGGAATCCGGTTATTAATACCCGTTCTTTTGGTGGTGATCCTCGGAATGTGGCTCAAAAAGTGGTAGCTTATGCTCGTGGTTTGGAGGATGGAGGGGTATTGTCTGTCTGTAAACATTTTCCGGGACATGGAGATACGGAAGTGGATTCTCATAAGGCGTTACCGGTTTTGAATTTTGATCGTGCGCGTTTGGACAGCATTGAACTTTTTCCGTTTAAAGAGGCTGTTAAAGCAGGATTGGGAGGTATGATGGTAGGACATTTGGAGGTACCTGAATTGGGTAAAAATCCGGCTTCGATTTCTTCACATATTATTTATAATCTGCTTTGTCGGGAATTGGGCTTTCAAGGCTTGGTTTTTACAGATGCTTTGGAGATGAAAGGTATTTCGCAAAATGAGAATATATGCGCTCAAGCCTTGATAGCAGGTAATGATTTATTATTGGCTCCCCGTAATTTGAAGAGAGAATTGGATGGTGTTTTAAATGCTGTAAAAAGTGGAAAACTATCAGAAGAACTGATTACGGAAAAATGTCGTAAGGTATTGACTTATAAATATGTTTTAGGGTTGAAGAATAAACCTCACATCCAACTTTCCGGGCTGGAGAAACGATTGAACCGTCCGGAAACGAAGGAGTTGATTCTCCGCTTGCAGAAAGCTGCTATAACGGTTCCTGCCAATGTAAATGGAACCTTGCCCTTGGATTCAAAATTGAGGGGAACGGTGGTTCTGAATATTGGGAAAACTCCCGGTGCTGGGCTTGCTTTTTATAATCGTTTGCAAAATACACTTTCTCTCACACGTGTTGTTGCTCGTCCGGATTCGATGGAAGCTATCAGAAAACGATTGTTGGGTAGTCAGCGTGTAATTGTGGTGGTTACTTCGGATGATTACAAAAAGTATAAAACAATGCTTGATTCGCTTCCGGCTGATTTGCCTGTTATTTATGTGTTTCTGATGCCATTAAAGTCTATGTTGGATATGGAGGGCTATTGGAAGAAAGCAACGGCTGTAGTATTGGGGCATACTGATGAATCTGTTATTCAGGAGTATGTGGCTGATGTCTTGGTAGGAAAGGCAGTGGCAGACGGGCGTTTGTCGGTGGCTGTCGCCGATTTGTTCAAACCGGGTGATGGAGTGACTATAACTCCTAAAGTGTCTCGTATTTATAGACCTGAGGATTATGGTATGGATTCCAAAATACTGGAAAAGATAGACAGGATAGCCATGGAAGGAATCAAGGCGAAGGCTTATCCTGGTTGTCAGATTCTAATTTTAAAAGATGGGAAACCAGTATATGATAAGTCTTTCGGCACTTTCACTTATGAAAGTGACCGAAAGGTGGAAAAGGATGATTTGTATGATTTGGCTTCGTTAACCAAGACCACGGCGACGCTGTTGGCTGTTATGAAACTTTACGATGAAGGAAAATTTGGTTTGACCGATCGCATATCTCAATACATTCCAGCTTTAAAAGGTACGGACAAGGAACGTGTCACTATTGAGGAGTTACTTTTACATCAGTCGGGCATTCCTGCTTTTTGGCCTTTTTATAAGGAGACTATAGATAAAGACAGTTATAAGGGGAGTTTTTACAGAGCAAGACCGGACGCTAGTCATCATACGCAAATAGATACACGGCTGTATGTCATTGATAAGTTTGATTATAGAAAAGAGTTGATGGCAAAAACTTTCTCTGCTGATTATCCTTTACAGGTAGCTGACAGTATGTTTCTTCATCGTTCTTTTCGTGATTCCATTATGGTACAAATAGGACGTATTCCATTAAAAGACAGGAGATATCGTTACAGTTGCCTGAACTTTATGTTATTGAAGGAAATGGTAGAGAATATCAGTAAAATGCCTATGAATCTTTTTTTAGATAAGGAATTCTATAAACCGATGGAGATGAACCGTACGGCTTATTTGCCGCTTCGGCAGTTCAAAAAGGAGGAAATTGTTCCTACAGTGAAAGCGGATTATTTGCGTAAAGGAAAAGTGTTGCAGGGTTATGTACACGATGAATCAGCTGCTTTCATGGGAGGGGTATCAGGAAATGCCGGTTTATTTTCCACGGCTCGTGATGTGGCAAAAGTGTATCAGTTATTGATTGATGGAGGGGTTTATAATGGAAAGCGTTATCTGAGTAGGGAAACTTGTGATTTATTTTTAACCCATACCTCAAAAATCAGTAGGAGAGGATTGGGATTTGACAAACCGGATGTGAATAATAGTGTGAAAAGTCCGTGTGCGGAGGAAGCGCCCGAAGAGGTGGTAGGACATACTGGTTTTACCGGAACTTGCGCTTGGGCAGATCCGAAAAATCATTTGGTTTTTGTTTTTCTGAGTAATCGGATTTATCCGCGTCCTTTTGACCATAAACAGTTGATGCGGTTAAATATCCGTCCTCGTATGCAACAGGTTATGTATCAGGCTTTGATGAAATGATCATATTTAGATTAAATACAAATTAGTGCATTTTTGTAATCTCTATGTGACAACTAATAGAGAAAAGCTGTATATTTGCTCCATCAATTAGTACTAATAATTTAATAATTAACGAAAATGGCTTACGTAATTAGTGACGATTGTATCGCTTGCGGTACTTGTATCGATGAATGCCCGGTAGAAGCAATTTCTGAAGGCGATAAGTATTCTATCAATCCGGATCTGTGTACAGAGTGCGGAACTTGTGCTGATGCTTGTCCTTCTGAAGCTATTCACCTTGGCTAAGCAGTACAATTTTGTTCTTTAAAGTTAATAACGATCGTTTCCGTTGATGGAAACGGTCGTTTTTTTGTTTATCTAAATTTTGTTTTGATTGGAAGCTCGTATGTCTGCTTTATGAATAAAAAAAACAGGCATCACAGAAAAAAACGGATGCCTGTTCTTTTTATAGAGAAAGAATATTTTATTTTAATAGGGCTAATGCTTCTTTGATGCGGCGCATAGCTTCTATAATATTCTCATCGGAAGTTGCATAACTCATACGGATGCATTCGGGGGAACCGAATGAAGTACCACCTACACATGCCACATGACCTATTTCAAGCAGATACATTGCTAAATCGTCAGCGTTATTGATGTTGCGGTCACCTGCTGATTTGCCAAAAAAGGAATCACATTTCGGGAATAAATAGAATGCTCCTTGAGGATTGTTTACTTCAAATCCTGGAATTTCTTTTGCTAATTTTACAATAAGGTCACGGCGGCGCTGGAATGCTTGGCGCATTTCCTCTACGGGAGCCTGAGTACCTGTATAGGCAGCTTCGGCAGCTTTCTGAGAAACAGAGCACGGACCTGAGGTATATTGTCCTTGCAGCTTATTTACAGCTTTTACAATCCATTCCGGACCGGCAATGAACCCGATTCTCCATCCTGTCATAGCATATGCTTTTGAAACTCCGTTTACAATAATTACATTGTCATGAATCTCAGGGAATTGGGCAATGCTTTCATGTTTGCCACTGTATGTGATATGTTCGTAAATCTCATCGGCTATAACATATACTTGCGGGTGCTTTGCCAAAACAGCGGCCAAGCCGGCCAACTCTTCTTTGGTATAAACGGAACCGGTGGGATTTGACGGTGAGCAAAGAATCAATGCTTTGGTTTTAGGAGTAATCGCTGCTTCTAGTTGTGCAGGGGTGATTTTGAAATCCTGATCAATACCCGCAGTGATAATAACAGGAGTTCCGTCTGCTAGTTTTACCATTTCAGGATAGCTTACCCAATAGGGAGCAGGGACTATTACTTCGTCACCGTCGTTAACTAGAGCCATAATCGTATTACAAACAGATTGCTTGGCACCGTTTGCACAGGAGATTTGTGCAGCTGTATAGTCTAATCCGTTTTCATTCTTCAGTTTGGCTACGATTGCATTGCGAAGTGCAGGATATCCCGGAACTGGAGAATATCTGGAAAAGTTATCATCTACTGCCTTTTTTGCTGCTTCTTTGATGTGGTCCGGGGTATTGAAGTCCGGTTCACCTACGCTTAAATTAATGACATCAACTCCTTGGGCTTTTAACTCATTACTTTTTTGGGACATGGCCAATGTTGCTGAAGGAGACAAACGATTCAGACGATCTGATAATTGATTCATTGCTATTATTTTTTAATGTGTTTAAGTTTACTTGCTGCAAAATAAAGGATAATATCTTAATTATGAAAGTAAAACAGACGAAATCGCATAAAAAATGATGTGATTTCGTCTGAGTTATAGCTTTTTTATTTGTTAAAGTGCAATGTGTGTCCCATTCTGTCTTTTTTGGTTTTTAAATAACGCTCGTTATATTTGTTAGGCGTGATTTCAATGGGAACGTTTTCAACTATGGACAAACCGTATGATTCCAATCCTACACGTTTGACAGGATTATTTGTCAGCAAACGCATTTGGGTGACGCCTATACTGCGTAGTATCTGTGCTCCGACTCCGTAATCACGTTCATCTGCCTGATGCCCTAAAAGGATATTTGCTTCTACAGTATCCACACCATTTTCTTGCAATTTGTAGGCTTTCATCTTTTCCATTAGTCCTATGCCTCTTCCTTCTTGGTTTAAGTAAACAACAGCACCTTTTCCTTCTTTTTCGATCATTTGCAATGCTTTGTGCAGTTGTTCTCCACAGTCACAACGCATGGATCCGAAAATATCACCGGTGGCGCAAGAAGAATGTACGCGTACCAAAACGGGTTCTCCTTCTTTTATGTCACCTTTTATAATAGCGATATGTTCTAAACCATTGCTTTTCTGGCGGAAAGGTATCAGACGGAAATGGCCGTATTCAGTCGGCATGTCCACTTCCACCCCTTTTTCTACTAATGACTCTTGCTTCAGACGATAGGCGATCAAGTCACGGATTGAAATTAGTTTCAGCCCCCATTCATCGGCCATTTTTCTTAGTTCGGGCAGACGTGCCATGGTTCCGTCCTCACTCATGATTTCCATCAGTGCGGCGGCAGGGTATAGCCCTGCCAGACGCGCCATGTCGATACAGGCTTCTGTATGGCCTGCACGTCTCAGCACCCCTTTGTCTTGTGCATATAATGGATTGACATGCCCCGGACGTCCGAATGTTTCGGGAGTGGAGGTGGGATCGGCAAGAGCACGGATGGTAGCGGCCCGGTCGTGGATAGAAACTCCGGTACTGCAACCTTCCAGCTTATCTACAGTTACAGTGAAAGGAGTACCTAGAACTGACGTGTTTGTATCTACTTGATGAGGTAATTCCAATTCTTTGCAACGAGAAATGGTAATAGGTGCACAAAGCACGCCACGTGCATGTTTCAACATGAAATTGACTTGTTCGGGAGTAATTTTTTCCGCAGCAACAATTAAATCGCCTTCATTTTCACGATCTTCGTCGTCCACTACAATGACAAACTTACCTTCACGGAAGTCAGCTATCGCTTCTTCGATGGTATTTAGTTTTAATTCTTCCATAGTCAAATTATAAATGATTTATTGTTTATTCTTTCTTGAATTTCACGGTTGGTCTTGATTATGTTTTTTAAATCTTTATCCAGCCGGATACTGAACCGCCAAATGCGGAAATAGAAGAACAGGCCTATTGGTACAATGATTCCTGCAAGTAAATTAAGCCATTGGTTGTCAAACGGACTTTTGTGAGCTTTGGTGGACAAAATGGGATATTTATTTAAGTATTCCAGTAATACTCCATCTTTGCTGTTGGATAATTCTTCTATGAGTAGTTCCATTTTGGCACTGATATCGGCTATGACGTCGTCATGTCCTTTATTGGTGAAGATGCGGATATAATTAGGTGCATCGGCCAGTCTATGCTTGATGGCATATTCGTTACAGATGTTGCATAGTTTCTCCAATTCCGTTTGTATACGTGGATAGTCCGGATCTTCTATAATAACTTCTTTTTTGAATACATGGCGCGAGGGGCGCAGACCTAGCAGCATACGGAAGAAATTGATATACACTTCGGCATTGAATACCACAGAGTCATTATTTGACTTATAAGTAAAGAAGGCTCCGATAGGTGCCAATACAATGGTACTCATCCACACGCCCAATACCATATTCATTTCACCGCTTTTTGCTACTCGGGTAGCTCCGGAATCAATGATATAATAAATTACGAAAATTAAGACGGATACCACTACGGGCATTCCTAAACCTCCTTTGCGGATGATGGCTCCCAAAGGCGCACCGATGAAAAAGAAAATCAAACAACTGAGAGAGAGGGTGATTTTTTTGTGCCAGTCGGCTTCGTGTTTCCGGATATTGTTGTCCGCATCTGTAGTTTGATAGCTTTTCATGCTCCATTCGCTGGCCAGTGCCTCGGTACGATCCGCCGCACTACCCAGTGTCTTATCTTTTTCAGCTAAAGTATAGGAATTGAACAGGCTGTCCACATTGATTTTGTTGTTTGTTTCAACTATTTTTGCGGAGTCTGTTTTCGATAATACGATATTGCGATAAGTCGAGGCTTTTATTTCATTATACATACTTCTTCCCAAGCTGTCGGCACGGTGGTTCAGTGAGTCGATGGACTGGCTGATTTCAATCATGTTTTTGCTGTCCGAACGGTCACTTAAAAAGCTTCCATCTACCATGTTGAATCCGCCGTCAAATTCGATAATGGTATGTTTCTCTCTGAAGGTTTCACGTCGATAGGGGACATTATTGGATGAAATGGTCTGCGATTTCAGATTTTCGAACTGCTCTCCGTTATACAGATGTAGATAAAGATGTTGTTTGTCTGCTGTCATCTCCATTTTTCCTTCGGAAGCCCATATAATGTGAGCGTTTTCAAACCCATCTGAAAAGTTGTAGATCAGTACATCTTTTAGCATTCCTGTTTCACGGTCTTTCTGTTTTACATATATATTATACCCCTCAATTTCGTCGTAAAATACACCTTCCGGAATATCCAGTTCTGGTGAAGTTTGCTTCATGGATACAAGTAAAGTAAGCAGTTTGATCTGCGCTTTGGGAGCTATGACATTTTGAAAATAAAACGAGGTACAACACAGGAAAGTACAAAAAATAATCAGTGGACGTATGATCCTCAATAAGGGAATACCCGCTGCTTTCATTGACAGCAATTCATATCTTTCACCAAAGTTACCGAATGTCATTAAGGCAGCTAATAAAATTGCCAAAGGTAGGGACAAAGGTATTAAGGTCAGAGCAGAATAAAAGAAAAATTGTGCTAAAACACTCATTTCCAATCCTTTTCCAACCAACTCGTCTACATATCTCCATAAAAATTGCATCATGAAGATGAAGAGACAGATGAAAAAAGTACCTATAAAGAGCATCAAAAAGCTCTTTAGGATAAATATATCTAATTTTTTTATGCGTAGCATTATTTCATTTTGTGCAACTATCAAGGCACAAAAATAGCATAAAAAACGGAGAGCAAAGACAAGTTTTGCATATTTTTATAGAATTACAGTCCACTTACCCTTTTTAGCTTCTCTATTTCGGAATCCCAAAGTTCTTTCGTATCTTCTACTTCATCGGGGGCTGCCCAGTCAATCACTTCCAGCATATAGTCAGAGGTTAGTTCGTTATAGACCATTTTCAATTCAAAATAGGCTTTAGGATCTTCATCATCCAGCCATCGAAAGCGTATAAAACTGTTAACCCGGAAGTTTGTAACTTCAGCTTGCCGTGTTTCTGTTTTTCCCCAATAAAAGGTGAATACTTTGTCTTTGAATGTCACCTTGTCTGCAAACCATGTTTCCAGGCCGGATGGAGTACTGATAATAGACCATACGATGTTACCGGATCCGGCTTTCAACATGTACTCCAAGCGAATTTTTTCTTTTCTCATAGGTTAGCTTTTTAAAGTTTCGGTGGCAAATTAAGCCAAATTTTCTTATTTGCCATAATAAATGCTATGTTTTTTGAAATATTTATTAGCCATATACTAAGCTGTTTTTCTCTTTAAAAACGAATTTTACAAGAAAAAGTTCTCTGAAATGTTGCAAAATTCAAAATAACTTTCTATCTTTGCACCCGCAATTGAGAAATGATGGCGGGATAGCTCAGCTGGTTAGAGCGCATGATTCATAATCATGAGGTCCCCAGTTCAATCCTGGGTCCCGCTACAATGAACAATTTTAGACTGTTGAGAGGCTTCCACTCTTGGCGGTCTTTTTAAAAAACGATGGCGGGATAGCTCAGCTGGTTAGAGCGCATGATTCATAATCATGAGGTCCCCGGTTCAATCCCGGGTCCCGCTACACAAAACAAGGTATTTATGAATTTGTTTCATGGATATCTTGTTTATCTTTTATTTATATTGGACTTATTTTTCTTTTCATATAGAATCACGGGTCAACGTAACAACCTGAGGGATTTTGGGGTCAGCGGAAATTTCTGGTTGGTAACTTTTAAAATTAGCTATCTTTGCTTACCTTTGTTTTATGAAACCCGGACAACTCCTTCGTGCCATTCTTCCGGATGTGCTTATAGACAACTTTGATATTGTCAATTTCGACAAGAGTGCTGACCGTTTTGATATTTATCTTGATGAAAAAAAGTTTTTCTAAAATAGATTTTCACAATGTACTGGTAGTTTTATGAACAGTGATATAAAAATTAAAAAGAGCAACTGTCCATCTCGGACAGCGGCTCCTGTAAAACGGTTCAATATTAGTAAAAAATGACAATCTTCATGAATGAAATTATTTATGAAAATCCTGTATCTTTTAATAAGAACAGTCCTCTTTTTGTGAGGCAAATTCTGTCCTTTATCAAGAAAGATGCAAAATGTATTATTTCAGTATTTCACCTTTTTCATTGAAGAACACTGTATTTTCAGTTCCTTCCTTGTCTGTCAGGACAACCTGATAGGTCTTGCTACCATCCTCTGTCGCTTCCACCGCTGCTTCTTTGACGATTGATTCCGCAAAATTTTTGGCGATTGCTTCCGTTACCGCTGTCGGAAGATCTTTCACTTTAATGAGGGTGAAGTCATTTACTGCCATGACAGTTTCAACACCTGATGTCAAATTTCCGGCAAATGCCACTGTTGTTCCTAATCCCATTACCAATGCTATTGCAACAAATTTTTTTTTCATAATCTTATATTTTTAACAGTAATTATTTTATGATAATGATATGACAATTCCTATGCCAAAAGAATATTACTTCTAATTATCAGCTGGTTAGTATTTCCCCAATTGTATAGAAAATGGAAAAAATCCTCATATAATGTGGTTTGATGTGGAATGTTTCTACATTTATAAATATCGGTAGAAATCCTGCTGATTTTGTGTGTAAAACCAAAATCTGTTGCACATTAATTTCTGTAGCAGGCTTTTTTGTTTTACAAAAATAAGAGGCTGTTTCAAGTTCTTTTTTTAAGATAACCTCTTATGGCTTATCTGATAGTGGGCATAAATACAATGTTAATAGTTATATTCTTTGTCACTGCTGAAAAAGCATTGGAATATAAACAGGCGGCTGTAAAAATGCTGGCCAGCCTGAGTTCCGACAAATACCAGTGTGGTAAAAGTAAACCTGCTTTCCTGCTTCATTCCACAGGACACTTGCCTGCCGGATCAGAGATTGATGCATCCATCATTTATGCTGATTATTATTATATGGAGGCACTTCTCCGTCTGAAAAGACTGACGGAAAATAAACCGGTCATTGACGAATAATAGATTGTTCAGGGAAGTATAAGTATATAGAGATCTGTAGTCTCCTTATAGGTGGATTATTTATGATAAGTATATCCCGTTTGCATCAGCAGGTGAAAACGGGATATACTGTTTTGCTACTTAAAAGAGTGTAGTTCGTTTTAATCTTTTATAAATCAGCGATTAAAAGTGTTTTTATAAAGATGCAGGTAACGATATAGTAGTGGAAGTTCAGCTACACATTGCATTGCTCTGCATAATTTCAAATATCTCTGTAACACAAAGGTAAGCAATGTTTTTGATGCTTCCAAGTTAATCATAGCATATTTATAGAAGGGTTGACAATTAATTGTCAGCCCTTTTTTTATCCGATATCCTCTGTCATTCTATCAGTCTCTTTTTTAAGAAGGAGAATTGCGTGTATTCCCCTTTCTATCCTGATGAAGAAAAAATATTCTGAAAATTCACATTGATACCAAGTGAGTTACAAGGAAAATGTGGGGCTGGCGGTTACCGTCAGCCCTATTTTTTCATGCCTAATTTTGAAAACTTTGCAACCGAAGAAAGAAAAATAACCCATTAGAACAAAGGAATATTGTATGGAAGAGAACAGAAATGATATTGAGATACTCAAAGCAATGATAAAGGACAACTTTGAGGAACAACGAAAACTGATTGCCAAGCTGGAAACGGCTCTGGAAGCAGTAACCAGTTTCAACGG
Source organism: Phocaeicola sp. RTP21359st1_B8_RTP21360_211022 (assembly GCF_040911965.1). Classification (NCBI taxonomy): domain Bacteria; kingdom Pseudomonadati; phylum Bacteroidota; class Bacteroidia; order Bacteroidales; family Bacteroidaceae; genus Phocaeicola; species Phocaeicola sp. RTP21359st1_B8_RTP21360_211022. Next base: position 41,054 of record NZ_JBDFXP010000037.1, on the reverse strand, counting down.
TAAGCAAATGCTGGACAGCCGGGATATGCGCCTGATGCTGAAAGTATGCGACCGGACACTGATCCGCTGGCGTAATTCCGGGAAACTCCCATTTTTCAAACTCAGCGGCAAGATTTACTTCTGGGCTTCTGACGTATATAAATTCCTGAGAGAAGAATGTCTAAACGAAGATTTCATATCCGATTCTATTAACTCATAAATAAAAATTCACATGGAAAATCAAAGTAAAGTAATCGTCATAGAACGAAACAAATTCGCAGCACTCGTCAAATCACACCGCAAATGCCTCCAGATGCTGAACATCCTGACTTACATCTACACAGTTAAGGAAGTAAGCCTTACCCTGACCTTGCAGGAAATCTGTGAAGTCCTGCACATGACTCCCGAAGAAGTGGAGATACAGCGACAGAAAGGATATATCCGCTTCACGACACAGAAAGGGATGACCGTCTATGAAATCACGGACCTGCTCCGATTGGAAAATATGCTGGAGATGGGGAGCATCTATCGTAAGATCGACAAAAAAGTAATGAACCTCGAACCTCTAAATAATGAATAAACAATGAAAGAAGAAGAGCAAGACAAGAAACAGCGGAAGCGTCTGGTACACGCTTCCCTGTTTAGTGGATTCGGCGCCCCAGACCTGGCTGCCGAATGAATGGGATGGCAGAATGCCTTCCATTGCGAGATAGACGATTTTTGTAATACCATTCTAAATTACTGGTTTAAAGATGCGAAAAGTTATACAGATGTCACAACGACAGATTTCAGGGAATGGAGAGGAAAAATCAATGTCCTTACAGGAGGTTTTCCTTGTCAACCATTCTCCGTCGCAGGCCAAAGAAAGGGAGCGGATGATAACCGCTATCTCTGGCCTCACATGCTCAGGGCCATACATGAGATCAGGCCCGATTGGGTCATTGGTGAGAACGTTGCTGGCATCCTCACGATGGTACAGCCCGGTCAGGAGACTGAAGTGGGAAGTCAATCCACTCTATTCGGAGAGAGTGAGCCTGTATTTAAAAGACGACAGCAATATGTTGTTGAAACCATTTGCCGTGATCTTGAACGCGAAGGATATTCCGTCCAGCCGGTACTTATACCGGCTTGTTCCGTCGGTGCACCTCACAGACGGGATAGAGTTTGGTTTATTGCCCACCGTGACGGCACAGGACTACAAGCGCAGGGGGCCGGGCAGCAGGCAGCAGGGACTACCGGAGATAATCCATGGAATGCTTCTGCCAACGCCAGTGGCAACAGAGATACACCATGCCGAAAGAGTCAGGAAATGGAAATCGATGAATTTATCCTCACCCCATGCCCAGATAGCCGGAGAGAAGAATCCCAACGGCCTGACGGATTTTCTGGACTTTTACGGGATACTACCGGAACCGATACCGGACAATACTGAGCTGGAAAACACGGACGGGAACAATCTGGAAGAATCGATCCTACAATGGCTGGCAGAAGGACAAGTGATGCCGACACCGACAGCGCGGGATTGGAAAGGCGCACCTTCACTGGAGAACCTGAAGAAACGGGGAAAGATACCACAGAAGAACAGCCTTCCGGATTTCTTCGCCCGGACTGGAAAGAGTTTCCAACTCAATCCCCTGTTTGTAGCCGAGATGATGGGCTTTCCACCCGATTGGACGGTATCTCCTTTTCTCGGTGAAGACAGGCATCCATTAAAGGATACGGGAACGCTATCGTCCCCCAGGTAGTCTACGAGATATTTAAAGCAATAGAAGAAACCTATAAATTAAACAGTCATGAATAAAGTATCGATATTTGAACATCCCGAGTTCGGACGCATCCGGACACTGGAAATTGACGGGAAAATATGGTTCTGCGCCTCGGATGTTGCCGCCGCACTTGGCTACTCCAATCCGAGAGATGCCGTCGTAAGACATTGTAAACCAATGGGTGTCGTGGTTTACGACACCCCTACACGCAGTGCCGTCCAGAAAATCAAGTACATCAGCGAAGGAAACGTATACCGGCTGATTGCCGGTAGCAAGCTGCCTTCCGCTGAGAAATTCGAAAGCTGGATATTTGATGAACTGGTTCCCGAAACACTAAAGAACGGTGGCTATCTTCTTAAGAAGAATGGCGAAACGGATAATGAACTGCTTGCGCGTGCCATATTGCTCGCACAGAACCGTATAAAAGAGCGAGACAGCCGTATTTCAGCATTGGAGAAGGAGAACAACTATGCTATCCTGAAACTCAAGCTACAGGCCCCAAAAGTTCAGTATTACGACAAAGTCCTGCAATCCCAAAGCACCTACACGACCACACAGATAGCGAAAGAATTGGGAATGACTGCCGGAATGTTGAACAAGCGGCTCCGATGGGCAGGCATCCAGTTCCGTCAATCCGGTCAGTGGCTGCTCAAAGCTCCTTACCAGAATCAAGGCTATACAGCAACCCGGACCCATGTATGGGAAAGCCGCACAGGAGAAACAGGCACGGCCATGTTGACGGTCTGGACGGAAAAGGGCCGGTTATTCATACATTATCTTTTTGAGGCTTATCTGGTATAGCCGGAATATAAGACCGGGATAAATAAAAAAGCTACTGAAACAAAAATTCAGTAGCTTTTTTATTGCTTTCAATTGATACTATCTCAACCGTGGTCCCGTTTTCTTCTTTTCTTTCACAGGCACAATTTCTTGTCGGGGTGCTTCTTGCGGCCTTATTCTTTCACTTACAGTCTCACTCTGAAGAAGCCTGTTTAAATACCGGAGGTCCTTCAGTAACTCCTGTTTGCATTCCATCTCCAGGGAATGGGCCATATTCGACATCGGGTTGGTACTTTTCTTGACAAGCGGACCGTTCAGGAGATCTTCTTCTATATACAGGGTACAACGCTTCAAATAGCCTTCAATGTCCTTCGGCGTTTCAGCGGTATCAATCGCCTCCTGAATGGCCTTATAATTCTTATCCATATAACAGGCCTTATACAAGTCATCGGCATGCCAGTCAAAGAAATGAAGATAGTTTTTTCCCAGTTGCTGGTTATACTCTTTTATATCGCTTTCCACAACCCCTTTCTTCTTGTCAAGATATTGCTGCAATTGTTCGATCCTTAAATCACTTTTATCCATTGTTGTCCGATTTATAGTTCCATGTCCGTTTCAGTTTCGCTCTGAAAGGATATATCCAGTTCTCTTTCCTGATGGAAATTATCCGCTATCACGAATTTAATTTCCGCATTCTTGCTGCTTCGGTTATGATAGAAGAGCGTGAATACCTGGCGGCAGGGATCGCTGTCATCCAACTCCGCTATCGAATCCAACGGTTGCATCTCCCGGTTCACCAGATAGACCTTCTTCTTGTCGTACACCTCGCCGCTACCCTCCATCTGTATATAACCGATTTGATAGCCGGCTTCCTCATAGTTTCCGCTACGATTGAGTGTCAGACGAATCTCCACGGTCTCATCCGGGGAAATGGTCTTCTGGAGATACCAGGACGTTAGCGAGAAATCATAAGCCTGCTGTACTTCCAATTTATCATCACAGCCACCCAGCAGGCAAAGCAATGTGAGCATGATACCACTTATTATTAATTTCATCTTCATGATTTTACGTATTACTAAATGAATAATTTACTTGATTGAGTCCGTTGTCGGCTAACGCCTGATGCCCGTTTTTATCTTTCTTTCAGGCGGCTCTTCTCTCTTCTTTTCTGTTTTATTAGCCGTCTGTTGCAAATTCTCTTCGGGAGGCGTTTGCGCAAGGATATTCGCGAATTCCCGGTAATCCCTAACTAACTGCTGCATACACTCCAACTTCAGGAAATGGGCAACATTCGTTGTCCGGCTGGAACTGTTACAATCCACCTGACCGTTCAACAGTTTGTTCTCACAGTAAGCAATGTTGTCCTCAACAATATTCCAAACCGTATCCATGCCCTTTGCCCCGTCCACCGCCTGCCGGAGTATCTTATAACACCCGGACATAAAATGAGACTTATACAGGCTCTCCGCATTCCATTCGAAAAAGTGTAGGAAATTCTCATTCATCTTCTTGCTTTGTTCACGTATGTTCCGGTCTTCCCGGTTTATTTTCATATCCAGCCAATGAAGCATCTCATCCACGTTCCAATTGCCTTGTTCCATACTGTTGCTGCTAATTGAAAATGTACTTGACACCGACAGCTGCCACCGTGTGGAAATTCCCCACGGATGATCCGAAGAATATCCTCTGGCGGACATTGAAAAGAAAAACCAGCCTGTCGGAAAGGAACGCCTCCATCTCGAAAGCCGGGGCAAAACCATAAATGAAGCATCCGTCATTCTTTAAAGTCGCCCCGTCATAGAGCAGCTTGCAGTTCCAGTTGGTCGTCTCATAACCCGCCAGAGCGGAAAGACCGGCAGAGAAGAACACGTTCTTACCACGGTCCGAGATGAACGGCACGAAATAACCTACCTCCCCGGTAAACTGCGCTTTGGGGATCGCAACATCCTTATAGGAATAGTGCTTTTTCACATAATCCGCCCCGAACAGCCAGCGGGAATGGTTCCGGTTATACCGACTCAGAGCCAGTCCGACCTGGAAATTACCATGCAGATGCTTCACATTTGAACCGAAGTCGTCTACACCGCCTAACGTAAGCTGGATACCTTTCTGCCCCGGCAGGTAACGCTGGGCAAAAGATTTGCCTGCCACAAAGGGCAGACAAATGCATAACAAAATAAATAAAACTCTTTTCATGATTACTCACCGATTAATTCATTCACAATACGCGCGTCCACCAGGTCACTGTTCTCAATATAGAACCGCTGGTGACGGCCTCCCCCTTTCTCGTAAATTTCCACTTCCAGCAACTTGTCGTCAGGAATGACAATTTTCGGAAAGGCATACACGATCCGTCCCGTGCTCTTTCCTTCGATGCGTGTCAGGGCATTGAGCGTGCGTACCGGTTCAATATAAGTTTCCTGCTGAGCCGTCCTTTTGGCTATCTTCTTATCCACTATCTTAAATCGCACGAAATCCACATCGAAAGGCACATTGGAATTGTTCGTCAGGGAAACATGGAAGAAGATCAGGTCCTTATGCACATAAATGCCCTTTAAAAGAGCCTGCATCCCGAACTGCCTGCATCCGATATGCTTCACGTCCCTACGGTCCAGCCGGTGGATGGTGTACATCACGCTGGCAATGACCGTCGGATCTTCCTCGCCCAGTTCCGTGACACGGATGGAGCTGCCTCCTTTCTTTTCTCCCTCGTCCGGGTTCATCCACTGGTCCATATTGATATTCAGTGTGGAAGGCTCTTCCTTATAAACGACATTGAAGGAAAAGAAAGAGCCGTCTCCTGTAATCACGGAGAAGTTCGTCTCTCCCGGAAACTCCTTCACCGCCGCTTTGACACGTACCACGTTCTCGACTCCGTCAGCCTTGCCTGCGATGATATTGTTACTGCCCAAATCCACGTAGCGCACTTCCGAAGGGAAGAGGATATGCACCGTCTTCCCAAAAGTGACCTCTATTTTATAAGGGATGATATGCTGGCCCGCCGTCAGAATCCTGACGGGATTTACCGGCCTTTCCTCCTGTGAAAAACCGGATACCGAGGCCAGAACAGCCATCAAGAATGCTATAACTATTTTCATTGTCTTGTCTTTTTTATTAAAGTGAATAATCCGTTATTGTCTCTTTGTGACCAGCAGCACCTTATATCCGGCTTTCAGTGTCACCTTGACCGCGCGAACCCGTCCGGCGATCAACCGCGTGCCGCCCTGCATGACTCCGCGCGTCAGGTCCATGACCACCTGCTGTCCGGCAGAACGTGCAAACGAAACGCTGTTTCCCATGCTCTCGCTGACCGTTCCAGCCGCATCCTTTGCCGCATTGCGGGTTTCCGATCCGGGAACGAAAATACCTTTCTGCCCGTCTATATCGTAAGTCGCCAACTGAACAGGAATGATATTCCCGGCATACTCGATGCTGCTGATCAGGATATCCAGACGCTCTCCCTGTATGACCGCCGCACCTGTTACCAGACTGTTCTCCGGAACGGTAATGTTGCCGGCTTGTAGAGGTTGCAGCAACCGGAGTTTTACCCTGCCTCCCTGTTCAATGATCTGGTTCTCCGAAATGCAGGCGGCGATGGTATTCGTCCCCATTTGGTAGCTGTTCCCGACAGCAGTATTAAAACCGTAATTCCTCTCGACAGTAAGCGAAGCGATATAGGCGGAATCCGTAACAGGTTGTGAAAGGCCGGAGGTCGTCTGATACTCCGCCCGCTGAACCGGAACAGTTTCCGTGGGTTCTTTTCCGACAGCTTTCTCCTGGACCGTATCCTTATCCGGGTTCAGATACTTTGCCGCCATCTTGTAGGACCGCTCCATCAGTTCTTCTCGGGTAGCCGCCTTGTTCTTCTCCTTTTCCGCCTCTTCCAGCTTTTTGTTCAGTTCATCTACTTTTCTTTCCAAATCGCTGTTTGCCGTCTCTTTGGGAGTCTCATAGAAGTCATTCAACTGCCCGGAGATTTGCTCGTAGGTATTAACGGACTGTTGCAACCGGTCTCCGTCCTTTTCTTTTTCACCGGTATCGGATGCCCCCTTTCCTTCGTTCATTAATGTCCCGGCAAGCTGCTCCAACGACTTCATCCGGCTTTCTTCCTCCACTTCCGCCTGTTGCTTCTCATAGGCAGCGGTCTTCTTATCCACCAGTTTGGCAGTGGTAGGTTCGGGTACGTTCACATTGAATCCTGAATTTCCGGGGGCTTCCGTCTCGTTTTCCTTGCCGGAGGGGGCAAATATTCAGTACATGACTCCCAGGAAGACCAGCACAAAGGCCGGAATCACAATGAACTTCCTTCTTTTTTCCATCTCTTCCGGTGTGAGCACCTTCTTCTCTTTTTCAGGTTCTTCCTTCAAGGCTCTGCCGTTTTCCGGCTGTACCGCCGTTTCTTCTGCCGCTTCGGGCTTTTCCAAATCTTTATCTTCCATTACTCGTTGGTTTTAGGGTGATACATTATACTGTCTTTATCCGCCCGGTGGAGGGAGTCCACCGGATGGACAAACGGCAACTCCTTTTGTGTGCCGTGAGAGAGAAAACGCCCGAAAGCGCGTGCTACGGTGATACCACATAGAACGGTACTGGTAACCAGCATGCCCACAAGCACTCCCTTACGCTCTTTTTCGGACAGCTCCTCGCAAACGTTCTTCAGTTTTTCGCTGATCTCTGTCTTTATCTTCCTGCTTTTCATTACCTTAATATATTAGCGTTCAACGGTCCTTATATCCCTGTTTTCCAAAATCTCAAAGCGTTCCGCCATGAAGCCTTGCGGATTATTATCCGACCTGACCGTACTCTGCAGGAAGCAACGGGTGACCAGGGAACGCTCGGTGATATTGCTGTTTCGGATAATCATCTGCCGGGCAAAGGTGGTGATCCGGTACGGATAGTTATCGAAATCACACTGCATGCTGTCTACCAGGACAGTCTGGTTAATATTACCGCTGATCAGACGATTATAATAGCCTTTCTCGTTCCAATCCCGGTAATAACTATAAAGACTCTTGTCCGCCAGATACATGGCCCGGTTGATATTGGATTCGATAGCGGCCTTATCGGGAGCCAGCGTAAAGAACAGTTCATGCATGCGGCGCACATGCTCGCGGGCCTCCACCGGACGGTTCAATGCCGCATCTTGGGATAACGCCACTATGAGTGACTTGCCCTGATCCAATACATATACTTTCTCCCGTTGCTGGTTAGCAAAGAGGTAGGACTTTCAGATGGCATACGTAGTCAGTGAGGCACAAATACCCAGAAAGACCAACGTGAACAGGCGGATCTGCCTGAACGAGGATTCGATGTTTTTAAAACTTTTAAATTCCATAATTTTATGTTTTTTCAATTTCTACTTTTTCAATAATACGGCACCGACATTTCCCGTCGAAGCACCCGCCGCAGCACCGGCTACATTGGTCACCTTGGATGTCGTATTGTTGACATTCCGGTTATAGGCACTCATACCTCCCGCTTGGACAATCCAGTTCGAAACAGTGGGCACACAAAAATATCCGATAATGCCGATGACCATGAATATCAGATAGATGGCCGAGGAACCGTCCACGTCAATGACACTCATCGGATCGGCCATCAGGTTCATCTCTTCCTGCAGGATTAGCGTCTGTATCTTGGCAAGCATCGCCCCGAAGAGATCAGCCACCGGTAGCCAGAGATAGACACTGATATAGCGTGCCAGCCATTGGACAAGCGTGTTCTGCAGTCCGTCAAAAACACTCAGGGCAAAGGCTATCGGTCCCAAAATGCTTAGGACTATCAGGAAAAAGGTACGGATCGTGTCGATGACCAGCGAAGCGGACTGGAAGAGAATCTCCAGCAATTTGCGCATGACCATCTGGACAATACCTTGCAGGGAGAAGGCATACGAAACCTCATACATGGTCTGCAAGGCCGTATGCTCCTCCTCACTCCAGCCCATGTTATCCAGTTCCGCATCCAGCTCCTCATTGGAAGCAAAGACACGTCCGGTCATCATCGTCTTAGCCATCATGTCCGCACGGAGCTTGTCCTTCTCCTGCTGGTACTTCTGCAAGTCGAAGGTCTGGTCACGGAGCAGCATTCCGGTTCCCTGAACGATGGGGCTAAAGATACCGTTGAGAGTTCCCAGCACCATCACGTCAAAGAAAAGGATACACATGCCCAGGACAAAAGGCCGTAACATCGAAAAGACATCGATGGGCTCCGCACGGGAGAGCGACTGCCAGACACGGTAAGCGATATAGAACAAAGCTCCTAATGCAGCGAGTGCCATCGCCATGTCCATCATCGGGTGGCAGAGTTTGGTCATCGTATCATAGAGATTCCGAAGAATCTGGTGCATATTTTCAAATGAAATGGATAATAATACCATAATTGATTCTTTTAAAATTGTAGACTACCAATAACGCTCATCCTTGCCGTACAGGTCAAATACCTGTTGCTGCTCGTTCTTCTCCTTGGCACGCAGGTAGGATACATGCAGGTTCTTGCGGGTGTAGTAGTTGGCCAATTCCTTGTAATGTGTCATTTCCCTGTATACCCGGTTCACCAGGTCAATGCGTTCCTTGTCGTTCATGGACATGCCGGTGGGATTGATGATATTCTTCAGCTCGGTAATGCTGCGGCTGCTCTTCTTCATGATGGTGTTATAACCGGCAGCTATCGCATTCAGCTCCCGCTGGCTGAAATTCTTGTCGGTTAGCATCTTGCCGAAATTGTTCACGTAAATCTCGGAGATATCACCGAGCATCAGGACGGACTCCTTGACTTTCTCGCTGCCGCTGATCAGGTCGTTCACTTTGCGCAGCTTGTCGTAATACTCACGCCCCTGCTCGAAAATCTTTGAGGTCTCCTTCCATGTGGAGAGGGCATTCTGCGCCGTTTCCGAGGTCTCCACTATTTCGTTGACACTGTTCACGATACCCTGGACGAGGTTGCCCGGATCGGACACCACCCACTGTGCCTGTACGCTTGCCGGTACTATAAAGGCCGACAGGACAAACAACATGCTTATAATTCTCTTTCTCATTGCTTCTTTATTTTAATCGTTTATTTTTTCTTTTTCTTCTCACTTGCCAACATTCGGATAGCCTGCTCCATATTGCCGCCCAGCTTCTCTGTCATTTGTGTGACTTCCAGTTTTTCGGTTTCTTCCGTGGTATAGGTGAGATACTCCTCGACAGAGGTTTCTGTGGCATAGACAGCGGACCGGACACCTCCCAAGCCTATTCAAACCTCCTTATACTTCCGTGCCGGATCGTTGGACTGATTGATAGACAATATCTGCCCTTTCTCTTTGTCGGTCAATCCGAGCAGGGACTGTACGGAGTCAAACTTGTTAATATACTTTCGCTGATCCAGCAGAATCTTACAATCGGCATTGTTGATAATGGTGTCTTTGATAATGGGACTTGATACAATATCGTCCAGTTCTTGAGTGACGACAACGGCCTCACCAAAATACTTTCTAACCGTTTTGTGTAGGCTAAGCACCCAGCGCCTTATCATATTTCTATGGTAGGTTTCCAAATGCTCGCCCCCGAACCGGACTTACACCTCTCAGCGTATCCGGCTCTCCACTAATTTCAGTCTATCTTTCCGTCATGTATCTTCTTGTGACAACTCCTGCACACGGCAATCGTCTTGCGTTTACGGGCAATCATGTGTCGTTCCCAGCTTTCCTTTCCCTGCAAGTTCTTTAGTTTCCTTACATGGTGCATAACAAGGTCGTCTGTCGCTCCACATAATTCACACTCACGGGCTTTCAGCCTTTCAACAAGGCTTGTCCGCCCCGCAGTATAAATTGTTCGTGGCATAATGTCACATTCCGATTTATAGGTGGGCTTCTTTCGTTTGAAGCCACCGTCGTAAAAGTATCTTTCCTTTACACCAGTTTTAGTCATGTGCGTTACGATAAACCTACCGTTCTTACGATATTTCTTGTTTACCTTACGTGTTCGGCACTTATATTTGCCTGCAAACGTTTTGTACATGCTGTATTCCATGATGTACTTGAAATTATTCAAGGCATGGGCGCAGTTGTTGGCTATGGAGTAGTAATTATAGAACCCCACGATTTCCCGATTATAACTATCAAGGATTTCAAGGTCGTCATTGAATATCAGTCCCGATTTACATTTCGGTTTCCATATTTCCTTTCCGTTACGGTTTGTCAGTTCCAATACTCCCCAATCGAAAAGTTTTTTACGGACTGTTTCCGTACTGACATTCAAGCAGACCCTTTTACCATAGGTTCTTCTCAATCTACCCCGTTTATCCCGTCTTTGGTCATTGGACTTTCTTACAGTGATTTCATATCCGAGAAACTTGGCCGGTCTTTCCGTGTGAGTGACAAGTGTCTTTTCATCGGACAGCTCCAATGCCAGTCTGTCAGCAAGGAAGTTTTTAATATCTTCTTTTATCTGTTGCGCATCCTGCTTGCTTCCGATAATTCCCACAAGAAAATCATCTGCATATCTTGCATATTTCATTCTTCTGTAATCGGCATCCATTTCTTCGCCGTTGGGATATTTAGCCCGTCCTTGTTCTATTGCTTTCAGTTCAAGGATTAGCTTTGTCCTTTGCCTTTCGTCTTTTACGAACTTCAATCTTCGCACAATACGTTTTCTTGCATTGCCAAAGTCCATACTTTCTCTACTGAATTTTCGTTTCTTCCCTTTGTCGAATTTGGCTGTGTATTCCTTTATATACTTATCCAGCTTGTCAAGGTATATATTAGCCAATATCGGGCTGATGATACCCCCTTGCGGTGTGCCACTGTAAGTATTGTGGAATTGCCAGTCTTCGATATATCCCGCTTTCATAAACTTGCGTATCAATCGGATGAAGCGTTCATCCGCAATACGCTCCAAGAGAATGTTTATCAATACATCATGGTTTATATTATCAAAGAAGCCTTTTATGTCTCCCTCCACAAACCATTTTGCACCATTAAACTCCTTTTGGATATGAGTTAATGCAGTATGGCAGCTTCGATTGGGACGGAAACCATGCGAGGTGTATTCAAAATTTCCCTCGTATATGGCTTCCAGTACCATTCTTACTACTTCTTGTATCAACTTGTCATTGAAAGTCGGCACGCCAAGAGGTCTTTTCTTACCGTTTTTCTTCGGTATGTACACCCTCTTTGACGGTTGGGGCTGGTACGTTTCATCTTTTAACGTATCAATCAACTTTTCAATTCGTTTCAGGCTCATGTTGTCAATGGTCTGACCGTCTGAACCTTTAGTCATGTTACCCTCTTTAGCGTAGATACGCTGATAGGCAACGTAGAACATTTCCTCATTGAACAAAATTCTGTAAAGACGTTCAAACTTATAGCTTGCATCCTTACTGTGTTCTGATAGACTGTTTAATACTCTTTCTGGACTTCTCATAATGTCTCTCACATTTTCCGTTAATTGTATTAATAATTAGCTGCTTCCCTTCGCCATGTACAAGGCGTTACCTTGCTCAAACTACTATGGAAGCTCCGTTACCACTCCGAATTTTCATAGGTCGAACCTAATAGCCTTTCGGCACTTCGGGATAGGTAATCCCCGTTTATTACATCGTAACTGTTGGCATGATAGATTGTCGGATACGACTTCCGTCCTTTACTCGCTTACTGCGGTTGTGTCGTGATAAGTTCTTGCTACCTTCATTCCTATACACTGAAGTAGTATCACGATATGGCGATTGATAGTTACCTTACGCCATAGCCTCAAGGGGGACCATTCGGACTATCGTTCAATCAATTCGGACTTTATCCTCATATCTATCTTTTCATCTCGCCATTCAGTCGCAGTTTGGTAACTAACTGACTTATGACTTTTCCGACATGCTACACTCCCTGCTCGGTTAAGTTTTCCCGAAACAGATAAGTCGGCTGATGATAGGTCATTTTCAAAGAACACTTTCCTAATCTCTTGCCAAAGAGATATTTACGATGCAACCTTTACGGGCGCACATAAAAACTTTATATAGTCAGCCATGCCTTCACGTGCGATTGCCTTCCAAGCCTCCTCTACAACTATCATCTTTCGCACCCCATGCAAACGTCTCATTTTGTTTATGAAAGCCTCCATAATGATGACAGTGACTACCGGAAAAAGAATTTTATGCTCCTTAATTTCGTCAATTTCAAATACCACAAAACGCTTGTTCAAGAGGTCGAGCTGCTCGTCGGAGTTCAGCAGATAATCGTACTCTCCACCACGATAATAAGGAGCCAATACATTCAGAAAGTTAGTGAGATCGAAATCCTTCTCGCGGTAATGCTTCTCCTCCAGTATTCCACGGAACTCTCCCTGTACGAACTCGTAGAAAGTATTAAAGGAAGGAACCAGCTCATTGTCCTCCTTTATCTTTTCAAGGAACAGGTTAACCGCCATTGAGAGTGCTACTTCCTCGGCACGGGTAATGACTTCCGTATCCCTTTTCCAGAGCGACATGATCAGCGTTTTAATGGACTCTTTCTTTTCCAGGTCAAAGACCTTGTCTTCGGTGAAAAATGGATTAAAAGCTATCGGATGTTTTTCACTATACGTATAATATATGCCATCCTCACCGTTTGTGCGCTGGTGAATCAGGTCACATAATCCCTTGTAACTGTTACCGATGTCGATCAATATAATGTGGGTATTCTGTTCCCAATACTGTCTCACAAGATGGTTCATAAAAAATGACTTGCCCGAACCGGAAGGCCCGATGACCAGCTTGTTACGGTTGGTTGTAATACCACGACGCATCGGTTCGTCCGAAATATCTAGATGCAGGGGCTTCCCGTTTGTCCGGTCTGCCATCTTGATACCGAATGGCGACAGGGAATCCGCATAGTTCGTCTCTTCCGTAAAGAAGCAGACTCCCTGTTCGACGAAAGTGAAAAAGGACTCCTCGGAAGGGAAATCGCCCTCGCCTCCCGGAATACCTGCCCAATACAAGGCAGGTGCGTCAATGGTATTATAACGGGGCTTGCATCCCATCAGGGCCAGAGCAGAACCGGTATCGTTCTTTATCACCTTGAGCTTCTCCCGGCTGTCCGACCATGCCATGACATTGCAATGGCAACGGATGGCGGTCAGCCCGAAGGAATGCGCCTCGTCCAGGTAGGCATCAATCCACTGCTTGTTAAGTTGGTTGGCTCGGCTGTATTTGGAAAGCGAGTGCATGTTGCGTGCCGTCTTCTCAAAGCGTTGCAGGATTTCTGCCGAATCATCGATGAACAGGAACTGGTTGTAAATATGGTTACAGGAGAGCATTAGCCCCACCGGAGCGGCAAAACTTAGACGGCAGTCGCTGCGGTCGGTGGAGTATTTCTCATACCGGGTATCCGTCTGGACGGAACCGGGAAGATCATCCACATCGGAAAGCGTATGTACGCAGAGGATATCATCCCCGATGCGCATCTCCGACGCGCTCATCTGTATATCCTTCAGTGTGGTCGTGTCCTGCTGCGAAAGAGAAAAATACTTTTCAATCAATCCGGCCTGCTGCGGTGTGCCGACTATCTCATCGGTGGTCAACCGCTCCAGACGGATAAAGGCCGAGTCATTCAGGATGCGCTCGAACTGGTCGACACTCTCCAAAAACAGGCTGACCGTTTCTTTGTCCCGGACTTCCTTCGGAATTATATTCCCCCGGCAGAGGATGGAGAAATTGCTCTGGCTGCGGCTGCGTTCCTTAGTCGTCTTGGTGATAAACAGGTAAGAGAAATGATTTAGGAAAGGCCGTTCATTAAAATGAAGTTCGAAAGAACGGTCCAAAAAACTCATCCCGTCTTTCTGCGTGTCGGCCTTGTAATTTTCTTTCAGAAACCAGTCCTGGCGGTGTACTATCGTATAATTCGGCAGTACCTTGACTGCCTTTGTTCATGTGCCGTGCATGGATGCATAATCTGCGGAAGTGACCGTGAACAGCTCCGGAAGAAAGACCTTGAAGCCGATGGTCACGTCCGCGTCTTTGGAGAGAATGCACCCTTCCTCCACGGACAGGATTGGAAACTTACTTTCCAGCGTTGCGGCTTTTAATATATTTCTCATGAATGCGTTTTTTAAATAAGGAAGATATACGTTTGCGATTGATGATATAGGACGGGTGGTACTTGACTGCGGCCAGCTTCATCAAGCCGTTGGGACCATACTTCTTGTTCAGGTGGAACACCCCGAAGATCAGAGAGAAAGCGGAGAGGACACCGAAACCGATACAGAACCACCGGTCAATACCTATCATATAGAAGATGACGAACAGCAGGAAAATGGCCAGCAAGCCCCCGACAAAAAAGTACAGGTATTGTGCCTGCAAGCCGTTGAATTCCACGTTGCGTCCGATTCCCTTGTTGATATTGTATTCCATAGCCTGCTATATTACAGGAAGAAGGAACGAAGGACTGTCGCCGCGACGATGAGGAAGACGCAGGCTCCAAACCAGCTCCCGGCGGTTTTACCGGTGTCGGGGTCGCCGCTACTGAACTTCGAATATACCTTAATGGCACCTATCAGCCCCACAATAGCCCCTGCCGCATATATCAACTTGGTGGCGGGGTCAAAATAACCGGTAAGCATGGATGTGGCCTTTGTTATACCGGCACTTCCGTCCCCTTCGGCATAGGCACTCAGGGTGGAAACAGCTATTCATGCGATAAGAGCAACCGTCTTTTTAAAATGTCTTTTCATATACAATCTAATTTTTTAATGTGAATAAAAACCTTGTTTCAAACAAACCGCAGGAAGTTTCCTGCCTGCGGATTTGTCCTTGCAACCACGATGTCTTTTTAGGATCAACCTGAGTCATAGTAACCAATCATAGATACCTCCGTTTTTAAGGGGTTAATCACTCTTTTAATGTTCGCTCCGGTAAAGGGTAAGGATCAACCGGAATCATAGAAGCCTCTCATATATCTATATCTTCCTTTTAACAGGTTATACACTACGTTTCAAGAACCCGTCCTGCCCGGATCAACCGGAGTCAAAGAAATCTATCATGCTTTTTCGTCTTTTTAGGTTATACATTCTGTTTTAAAACTCGCTGCACCCGGATCAACCGGAATCATAATACTGTCTCATATTCCTTACTTGTTCTATTTTATTGGGGCACATGCTCCGTAATATCAAATTCCCGGAGAATGTCGTCCCTATTCTTTCCAGTCAATAAATGGGGTTCACCCCGGTCTACATACAAACGCATATAGCGTTTCAGTTTATCGCTGCTTCCCAAGACGCTCGCCTGCAGTACCCTTTCCATGTTCGTGCCTTCCAGCTTTTGGAAAGTCTGCCGGGCCTGTTCCTGTTCCGCTTCCGTAAGTTCGTCCGATGCCATTGCTTTCTCAATCATATCCATATCGTCAAAGGTGACACCGGTTGCCCGGTGGGGATTGCTCCGCTGTACGTATCCCGTAATCTCGTAGCGTTCGGGAATCTCCTCTTTTTCTTCACCGGAAGAAGGAGAGGGCTCCTGCATATAATCAATTTCAGGATAATTCAGTTTTTGAAAAAGAGCCGGAACTTCCGGGAATTTCGTATTCTTATCAAGGGGTTCGTGTACTCGGAGAACCGGCTCTGTTTTCTTTTCGGGAGTAAAGGTATCACTCTTTTCTATGCCTGATTCAGGCTGTCCGCTATTGTCATCTATTGTCAGTGAATGTCGCATTTGGTATCGGCTTTTGCCTATTATTCCCGCCTGAGACGGAGCAATTGCCGGATGGATGGCGGCAGGTGCAGTCCGACGTTCCTTCTTGTCCTTTCTGCCTCTCCATGTGAAAATGCTGCCTGTATGCACATACTTTTCAATGCTCAGGTAAGAGGCATAGATGAACAGGATAATAAAAAGGTATTCCATGTCCTTATGATTTTAGTGATTGGTAATACTTCTCCAGCACAGCGTTTATCAATCCGCCGTTCTCTTCGAAATGATGTGCCAGCACCTGGTTTACAAAACCGGCTACGGTCACCTCGCCACGTCCCACCGCCCATACCAAGGAAGAGATGCGGCGATGCAGGTCGGCATCGATATGCAATGATTTACGGGATTTGGTCCTGACCGTATTCAGGAAGGATGCCCTGTAAGCGTCGATTTCCCCGGTGGTAAAGACCGGAGCTTCGCTACTCCCGGCAATCTCCTCTGCCGTATCCTCCGGCTTAGGGGATACACTCGTTGCAGGGGAGTCCGGTCGTATCGTCCCTTTCCTGGCGACAATATCCAATATGGCCTTCTCATCAATGCTCCGAGGGTCAAATTTCTTTTTTCCGCTGTCCATAATTCCTTTTATTATAAGGTATGGGAGGCATCCAGATGTGTTACGGCACATAACTCCTCTATCAGTTCACAGAGACCCGAACCTTTTATCTGGCGGTTGTCGGGAGGGAACAGTGTGGAACGGAAGATACTGTTCTTCAGGGAGCTCAACTCCTTGTTATAGCGTTTGGTATCCGGTATCCGTGACTCCAGCAGGTGTAACTCCGCTTTTTGTATGACACGGTTCCAGGACTCGTAGCTTTCTGTCCGTTCACGCTTGTCGACCATGTTCCAGAAAAGATAGATGCCTTTCAGGTTACAGTTGTGCCTGGCAATCAGTTCTTCCTCCACCACCTCGGCAAACTGGAGGGAACTCTGCATGACGACATTATCGGCCTTTAGGGGGATGAAAATGTAATCTATTGCGGAAATGGTATGGACAACCCCTTCGCTGCGGAGGGTTCCCGGAAGGTCGAACAGTACGACATCAAAGACGGCATCCTGCTCTTCGATGTAGCGGTACAGGTCTTCTATCGCTTTCTCCGGATTGCTTTTGATTACCGGATAGGAACGTTTCCGGATTTGTTCATGCTGCCGGTAGAGGACCACTTTGAGAAAATCACTTTCCTGCACGCTTTCTATGTCCCGGTCACGCATCCGGGAGATGCTGTGCTGGGGGGAGTCGCAATCCACGACACCCACCTTCAAACCTTTCTGGTAGTGAAGGATACTGGCCACCAGAACTGTGAAGGCAGACTTTCCGACTCCTCCTTTCTGGCTGGCAAAGGCAATTAATAACGGTTCTTTTTTCATACGCTTTCTTTATATAATCAGATAAAAATATAATGCTGTAAAACTGTAATGCTTATAATTGTATATCGTTCTACACTGCAAAAGAAAGGAATGCCGGGAAAAGATGAAATACCCTGTCACGGATAGTCATGGATAGTCAGGAATTGACAGGAGGAAACGCCGTCAGGCAGACAGGAAAGGTTGCAATGAAAAAAGAAAAATCCCTGCCTCATCTTTGAAGCAGGGACTAATAATAAAGGAGCGATACCGGTTACCGGACGTAACCGGCGGCTTGCAAGTCCGTCAGGAAATGTTCAGGGGTATCGGTGGCAACTGACACGCCATGCAGCTCCCCGTAACGCCGGGCAAAGTTCTCCATATACTCCTGATCCGTGCAATCATAGTCGAACCGGCTCCCCTCACGGAGCAGCCGGACGAACTCTTCCGGGCTGGCGGCGGTTATCTGACCGCCATCCAGCAAATGATAAGTCTGTATCATACCGCTAACTTTTTAGTTCTAAGTTTAAAAAATAATTTCTGTTTCCCGTCCAGGAAGGGTAACTCCTCCAATGTCATCCGGCTGGGAAGGCTGGATCTTTTCGCAAAGGTAATTAATCCGTTCAAGAACCGGATCCAATTCTCCATCTTTGTGAAATTGGTCGTACCGGAATGCTGGCGGAACTCAACGGTCCGGTGCCTAGAATAAGCCTCAAAATTGACCTTGTGGTATCGGTCATTATTAAAGACCTCCCGCAGGCCGTCTATCGTCCTTACCGATTTGATTCTCTCGTCGGAAACACCGGAGAGGGTTTTGCAGTAGGTATTGTTCCGGCGTGTCCTTGGCATAAAGGCATCAATCAGGTGTTCGAGATGCTTGTAGGTCAAAGTCAGATTCTTCCAGGTGTCCAGATTGAAACCAGCCGCATCCATATGGACATGGAACCCGCAACTGTCATTCACTTTTGCATTACAGATGTCAAGCACCCAGCATACCGTTTCCAGCTCTTTCAGGCCATTCTCACCCACCAGTATCGGGCTGACCAGCTCGAAAGTATTATTTCCCTGCAGGCTGCTGTCCGTCACCAGCTTCCAATGATCCTTGGTCGTGTGGTTATAACCCTCAACGGCAACATGGATACCGGCCTCCCTCAATTCGCGTGCCAGTCTTTCCATATTACAGTTATAGGCTTCAATCTCAATACCGAACTTGTGGGTGAAGGTGTAATCCATCAGGGTGGTTGCTGCCCTGTTCAGCAAGACTCCACCTTCTCTTTCAAGCATTTTCTTCTCAACATTATATACAAAACCATAGTTGCCACGTGTCACCAAATCGGCAATTTCCCTGCGCATCAGGCCCAGACGGAGCAGCTGCTCAATCTTGCTCGTCTTGGTGGTACTCTGTTCTAAGATATTTCTAACTTGTTCGTTCATAGCTTTTTATCCTTTATTATTATACCACTAAGGTAGCATAATAAACCCACATGTCATAGTATTAGAAGCCTTATTGTCAGACTGTTAGCTTAGTTTAGCTAAGGCTAAATACCCTTATTTTATGTATCCGATTATAACATTGCAGCAATCTACAAGGACAGCAATACAGCAATCTACAGTTCAGGGAACCTGTCTTTTTTTCTCATCGTTTCCCCGGTTAGGGAGATTAGATAATTATGCTTATTTTTGTGCATTGAAAACTTAACCCGTAACGAATAGATTATGATGAAATACCTGATTGTGTCCGACATACATGGCTCGTTACCGGCACTGGAACAAGTGCTGGCATTTTACAGGGAGCAGCAATGCGGAATGCTTTGTATTTTGGGAGATATCCTGAATTATGGTCCCCGGAACGGGATACCTCAAGGACTTGACCCGAAAGGGATCGCAGAACGTCTCAATGCGATGGCCGGTGAGATTGTCGCCATCCGTGGAAACTGTGATTCGGAGGTGGACCAGATGCTGCTGGACTTTCCCATCCTGTCCGATTACACCCTGTTGGTGGATAATGGAAAACGTTTCTTTCTCACCCACGGACATATCTACAATGAGGACAGACTGCCGAAGGGAAGGTTCGATTGTCTTTTTTATGGTCACACCCACCGGTGGAAACTTGAACGGACTGAGCATACAGCGGTCTGCAATACCGGCTCCATCACTTTCCCGAAGGACGGGAACATGCCAACATTCGCTATTTACTGTGACGGTACGGTATCCGTTCACCGGCTGGACGGCAGCAGGCTCAAGGAACTTTCTCTCTGATGGGGAATGTATAATAACAGCCTATTATAATTGTAGCCTTTTATAATTGCTTATCCATTATACAAATATAGCAATATCCAAAACGCCAATTATTCAGTTGTCACTGTGTAACATTCCAAGAGACTACAGATATAATAGTATTCGGATTATCCGATTATCAAAATATTCAGTTCTCTGAATATTCAATTATCACGAAAAAGAAGCCATCTGATGTGTCGGATAATCGTAGAATGCTCTACTATTACAGGAAGCTACAGCCTATTCCGCCTCCGGAATATTGGTAAAAAACGCCAACTTTCCTGAAGAAGCAGACCGAAATCGGGAGAGGTTGCCATCGGGAGGGAGGCACCAGTCGGGGCAATCTACAGTTCTACTTAAAAACGTTGTCCCCGTAGAGGGGACAGCAAGTTGTGTTTTCGTTTAACGAAAACCGGACGGTTTAACGGCATATTCCGCCGCCAAACCGTTCCTCAGAATATAGCTCCAGAGTCGCAAATTCAGCCAGAAAGAAACTGCATGTTGCAAGAGTTATTTATTGATATCTTCCTTTAAAGACTTGATTCTTTTATTATTAATCATTCTTCCCGGCTTGATTGAACTAAAAATAAAAAATAACTGTTACCCCAATTCCAATTGCAATGAATTTGGTTTTGGCATTTATCATCTTTAGTAGCTGTAATACATCCTTCTAAACTCTTCCCCTTGGTCTTGTTGGTCTGGTAACATGTTTGGATGGTCCCTACCAGAACTTATAGTTAAAGTAAAAACGGAATTGTTTTTTGTAATATCCCTTACAAAAAATAGGAAGTCCCAAATTAGATTCTGAATAATTAATTTTAAAGGCATTCTTTATGTCATCTAAAGAATTAAAAAATAGATTGCCATCTCCTTTTGTATCATCAGAAATAAGATATAATGTGATAATTGATTTTTGTAATATTTCTGTGTCTTTAGGGGAAAAACTTTGAAGACTTGACTATATCCTGTATTTTACAGGAAAGTATAAATTTGGACTGTGAACTAGAAATAAATTAGGGGATCTTTTTATTGGGGAGAACGTATGAACTGGTATATATTGGTATTGATAATTGACGTACCAGCTGTGCATCTGTCCATTTTCTATCTCGGTAGCGATATACAAGGTTGGAAGATGAATACAGAAGGGGTTGCACAAATGAGAAGAATTTAGTGGCTATACTGTTTTCGCTGTGCTGTATGCTGGCGGGAAGGATACTCCTTTTGGGAAAGTAGAAAGATAAAAGGCAGTCGGGCACTAGAGATAAAAAGTGAGAGGAGCTCCATAGAACGGAAGCTCTCCTCTTTTATTTTTTTATTTTGTACTAAGTTATAAGATTCCGGCTTGTCACAAGCAAGAATAATATAAGCAGATTCCTGTTTCACAACAGATATCTATGCCGCAAAGATACATGAAATATATATTAACACAATGATTTAACGGGTTTTGTTGGGGAAGCTGTCTGTGACGGGGGAATGGACGCTAAGGTGCTTGACATACTGGAGAACTGCTTCGAGTGGAACAGGGACAGGAAACTGATACGGAAAATAAGGAAAGAGGTGGAGGACTTCGAGCGTTGGACGGAAATGAAGGCGGCAGAAATGCTGCGTGCCAAGAGGCAGCAAAAATAAATCTCATTTATATCATATTATGCAATATACAAAGCTGATAAAATATTCAAAAAAAAATATTTTATCAGCTTTCAAATAATGAATTACTACATAACCTACATTAAGAAGTGCATTAGTATATAGAAAGTAGTGAATATACACTAGTTACGATAAGCCGAGTTTTTTTTACTAAAGATGGTGGCGAAGATTCTTGTTTCATTACTTCTCTGTCATCGAAATATGAAGTTAAAAACATAATTGTCAAAATCAACAAACGTGTATACTGTTTTATAATTAATATAATTAAGGTTAATACTGAATACGTTAAAAGTCAAAAGTGCCATGTTTATAAGAGGACCGGGAAGGTTTATAATAATCCTCACCCGGGGTCTGGGGTTGTATAAAATCTTGTCTGAATATTTCTGTAGGATTATCTGTAATTAAATCTGCATCATGGGTATATATGTTAAAATAGCACTCTGGATCTGTTTTTTGGTTATATGGTCCTTCTCCCACAAAAGAAAATTTGTAAAAACCAATTTTTTCTCCGTCTTTTCTGACTGTAAGGAACCAGACATTACCACTACTTATCGTTTTAAATCTCAATCCGTTTAATGATGAATAAGTTTCCTCTATAAACTGGCCATTCAAATATGTCTGTTTTTTACAAGTAAAAGGTGACTCAAATCTACCACCTTCAGCTGGTAGAATAAAAGGATTCTGTTCCGAATGGATTTTATACACAAATGTCAACTTTCCTTTATCTATAATTAGTGGAATTTTTTCTACTTTTATGCCATTAATAGTAGAGTAAGAAATCTGTAAATCAGCATTCAAAATTTTATCTTCTTTATTAATAT
Organism: Phocaeicola sp. RTP21359st1_B8_RTP21360_211022; assembly: GCF_040911965.1. Lineage (NCBI taxonomy): Bacteria > Pseudomonadati > Bacteroidota > Bacteroidia > Bacteroidales > Bacteroidaceae > Phocaeicola > Phocaeicola sp. RTP21359st1_B8_RTP21360_211022. Next base: position 18,760 of record NZ_JBDFXP010000037.1, on the reverse strand, counting down.
TTGAGGTTATATTTAATACTACCTGATCGCCCTCCACTTTTGTTTCTATATCAGAAAAAAGAGTTTTATCAAATTCTACCGAAACATCCCTGGGAATAATCGGAACCTCTGAACTTAAAACATCATCTATTAATGTTTTTTTTATAATCGTAATCGTAATAATACGTTTCTCTCCAAGACAGCTAAACGGTTTGGATGCGTCCTTACTTGTTAATACTTGATACTCTGTTTTTCTATTGTTTTCCTCTTTTTGACAGGATAACAATGCTAAAGAAATAAACAAAAGAATAAATACCTTTCTCATATTAATGCAAATTAGTTACTATAAATAAAAGTAATATTTAATATTGTTGAAACCTCAACATCTGATACAAACTCTTTTGCGGAATCAACAAATTCATTTTTACTATTATAAGATAATTGAACAACAAGTATTTTGTTTTGAGAGCTTTATTTTGACCATTATCTTTTTTATCTTATTGGTATGATTATAAAACATATACTACAATTCTGGAAGAAGAATTGAATGTCCTTATAATGCAAAAGCTTTTTTACTAGATAAAATCAATAATATCATATTGTAAATATAAGGCTAAATCTGTATTTTACAGTTATAAAAAAAACTTTAAATCTAACAAATAAATTTATATATGTATTATAATCAAATTCTTAAGATTAAAGTATCCGGAATTATCTAACATAAAACTAACATTTATATTTTAAAATAGAATCAGCTCACAAGCTATTTCTAGCTAAGCATTTCCGGTACCGTGAATGATGATTTCGGTCTGGTTACCGGTGCGTCAGTCTTCGTAAAAGGTACCAGCAACGGTTGTATCACCGACTGCATTAGCCAATGTATCTTCCGAAGAAACCTTGGTCATTTCATTCATTGGTTATCAAACACAAGAAGTTCCGGTAAACAATTAGCGGAAGTTTTTCATCAACTTAAGAGAGGGCTCACAACAACTGCAAGAAGTAGTGGTAATGGCAATGGGTTATGGTGATGTCCGCTGCAAACACCTAACAGGTTCTATCGTTAAAGCAGACATCAAGTTATTTGGGGATATTCCTAAAAAAATAAAATGTAAGAGGGTGCACTTCATCTTGAACAAGTATATGACATGCTCGATAAAGCATTTGATAAGTGTGATAACCTTGACGGACTCGTACTTCATTCTGATCAAGGTTAGCAATACCAACACTTCGGATATCGGAAAAGGCTTGAAGAGCATCATATAATTCAAAGTATGTCGAGAAAGGGAAACTGTCTGGACAACTCTATGATGGAGAATTTTTTCAGAATTATGAAATCTGAACTTCTATACGCTGAAAAGTTCGAGTCTCCGGAAGACTTCACAAAGGCTTTGGAAGGATATATAGATTATTATAATAATAAAAGAATTAAGTCCCGGTTAAAAGGAAAGAGTCCAGTACAATACCGAACTCTTTCTATAACTGGATAGTGTTTAACCAGTCCAAATTTTTGGGGTCACTTCATCAGTCGGACACCCTCTTTATTTTTGGAAGGAGGCTATCCCGAACTCGCGTTATAAGTTTAGTTGCCGAACCACTCTATAGCCATGGGATTTCCTATGGTGGTTATCATAGGAATAGGATTAATCTTATCTGTCTGAGGATTGAGATAATAGATGCCTTTTGTTGTCGTTGAAGCATTGGCGATTGCCAAACCGTCTTTATATTTAGACACTAACACGCCATAGCCATTGGACAAATCCAATCCTTCTATTTTCTTCATCTTCTGATTGTATAAATCAAAGACTACAGCTCGGCTCGCTATAGCGCCATGTCCCGTTTCTCCTGGTTTGTAATAACCGGGAATATCAATGTATCCGTAGGCTTTGCCATTGGCTGCATAACAAATTGAAGCGGCAAAACCAGCTACTTTCTCTTCTCCTTCGATAGAAGCTCCGGTTATCGTCCAATGGTATGTTGGATCAAAGTCTGTTTCTCCTTTCTTAATCCGAAGTATGCCGGCCTTATGACCTGCCACCATTCCGAAGTTCCCGAGACAAGAAATGTATATATCGCCTTTTTCATCCATGAATAAAGACTTGGGGTCGATCGGACGTGTGGCTTGAGAAAAACCACTGGTTTTCTCTGAAATCATCTTGACCAACTTGTCCGTCTTGGTGTCAATGACGGCTACATCTGCTTGTTTGTAATTCTCAGGGCTTGTCCAACCTCCCACCATCTGGCTTAGACCAGCAAACACATATCCGTCACGCTCAATCATGATTCCGATGTCCGGATTATTATCTTGAATACCCAAAGAGGTCAGGTTGATCTCTCCTGTCTTCTGCATCGTTTCGGGATTAAATATGTAAATCAGTCCTAGTCCGGCAAGCGATAGATAGGCTTTTGTGGAAGATAGTTTGACAAGATTGTTGGCACTGTTATTGGCAGGCAATTGCAAGCTTCCCTCTCTTTGTAAAATTCCATTCGTGCGACGGTATTTAATCAGTTCGTTTTTGTCCATTGTCAAATGATAGCTTGGGAAGACATAGACTTCCTGACCTATTATCATAGGATAAGAACTGCCAAAGGGAACATTTATACCATTGTTGTTATTGGTAGCCATCGTCTTGCCTAATACAGGCTCATCAATGAGTTGCATATAAACCGTTCCATCCATACCTGTTGCATTGGGTAGGGCTGTTGTTAGGAGAATCTTTCCCGAACCTCCTGCAATAGGATTGTCCGGATCATTCTTGTCACATGAGTTAAGGCACAATGCAGCGAATATCGCTGCTACAAAAAATACATTCTTTTTCATTTCTTTTTTTGTTTAATGATTGTTAATTTGTTACTTAAATACGTATCTGAATCTGATAGTGAAGCTACGTCCGGGTAAAGGACGGTTAAACTCGCTGATCATTTTTGTATCGGTCAGGTTGTTTATTTTTCCCATAATGAAGTAGCGCCCATTGCCAAAGCTTTGCTCAAAGCCTATATTGCACGAGAGGGCTCGAGGTATGCGATGCTGCTGGAATTGGCTTTGTTCGAAGTCGTACAGATATTCTTCCACAAATGAAGCATCGGTGAATATGCGCGTATTCATCCCGCTGCCTCCGAACAGATTTTCTTTGTGAAACTCCAATCCTGCGTTTGCCATCAGATAGGGTATATTGGGCATACGGCTACCTTTGGTAGGGTTGGCAACAGTTGTATTTTGTTCATACTTACGCACATCTCGCAGATCTTGGTAAGTGGCGTTCACATAGCCATAGAGCCACCGTGTCATGTCGGCTTTCACCTCTGCTTCCATACCAAGAGTCCGCATCTCGCCGAAGTTCTGATACTGCGACTGCAAGAATCCGCCCGTAAAGCGAATCATGTCTTTGAGATGCATATAGTATCCGTTCAGTTCAATCTGTAAGTTAGAGGAGGCTTTTCCAGTTAAATCGAATAACATTCCTATGTTGACACTTATATTGCGTTCGGGAGTGAGATTGCCGGCAGGAGCTATCACGTATCCATCACCCAACAGTTCCTCTTCCGATGGAAGCCTTACATCATATCCGAACGAAGCTTTTGCCATCAGACTGGGTGTGATGCGGTAGCGAAGTGCATTGCTGATGCCGAAATCATTCTTGTGTGTGTCTATATCCTCTGCTGTCTTTACCAGGACACTTGCCATCCGCGTTTTCATCGAGTAGTAGTAATACTTGACGTTGAAAGAGTTAAGGAACTTATCGTTCGAGGTGCGATAGTCGTAATTCAAGCCTGCCACCCAACTGAACATATTGCTTGGAAAGTCGGTACGATAACCTATGACCTTGTCCTTCATCCCATCACGAGGGTTGGCATGAGCGTATTTCAGCAAAGAGTTGAAGTTTACCGAATGGTTCTCATTGACAAGATAGTTGAGATTCAATTTGTGCTGCAATTGATGCTTTTCATTCGTCAATAATGAAGCCCATTTGCCGATTTCGCCGCCGAATTCGGAAACTGCCGGATAATGCGTTCCATCCCAATGTGTGCGGTGCGAGGCGGTATCGGCAAAATGATAGTCGGTATAGATATACCCCAGCTGCCAGTCCAAGTCCAGGCCGTCTAAGAGGAAGTTTTCTTTCTCCATCTTATTGGCGAAAATAAAGGCGTTGGAATGGCTGTGTGCATGCCGGATGTTCGATTCTATCCCCTGTATATCTTTGTAAGTATGTATGAAAACGGGTTCAAACTCCACCAAGTCAAACCACCACTTCCGTGCCTTAAAGCTACCGCCGATGACTGTTTTTTTAAACTTGTCGTGATCGCGGGTTATAGTAAGCCCCTCTTGAAAAGGAGACTTCATCTTGTAGTCGTTGTCGGCATAGGTATAAAAACCTCCCAGCCCGAACTCGATTCCTTTTGGGGCAATGTTCATCTTGCTCACAACGGATGCATTGTGCGTATTGAAACTGCCGTAAGAATAGTTCACGTCCAAATATTTAGGCGGATACTCTTTGATGACAATATTGACCGCACCACCTACGGCAGAACCTCCGAACTTGGCAGGGACAACTCCTTTGTATATCTCGATGCGGTCGATCATTTCGACCGGAATATCATTGATGTCGATAAAATCGGAATTGTCGTTCATCGGATTCCCGTCAATGAAAAGCCCGATGCGTTTGCCTTCCAGTCCGCGCACCGATATGCGAGAGGTACTGCCCGTTCCACCCGTGGCACGCACGGTGATTCCGGCAGTTTTTGCCAGAATGTCTTGTACATTGTTAACCGTTCCTTGTATCTGGTTCATGCTGATAACGGATATGGGCATGGCCTGCTCCCGTAACTTACGGGCTTCGCTCTTACCCATCACTACCACCTCGTCCAACGATTTTGCTTCGGCTTTCAGGCGGATGATGATTTTTTTCCCTCTCTCTTTACCCACCGTGAGCTTGCGGGTTTGCGTGTGGTAGCCTATAAACCTTACAGTAAGCGTATAAGTGGCTGCGGGAACATCGGAAAGTAAGAACTCGCCATGCCCGTCTGTCACAATGCCCTTTTTCAGCTCTTCGATGAAGATGGTTGCGCCGGGCAGTGGTTCTTCGCCTGCATTGTCGATGACCACGCCTGCAATCCGTCCTCCACCTGTTTGGGCGGACACGCTGATACCTGTGAGCATCAGCGTGAAAAAGAAAAATAATACTTGCTGCTTCATTGTTTCTTGTTATGAATATTAAAGAGCAGAATCGGGTGCTTCGGGCAAATCTCCGGGATTCGGACTCGGTTTAGCCGATCCGGCCTCGCTTTCACGTATCACCACATGCTGTACGTTTTTTGCCTGATTGCGCATTTCGAGTTTGGGAAAAAACTGAATGCGTGGTGTTTTGAGAGTTTCGGCGGTAACGGCTTTTTCCGTTTCCACGCGTTTCCCGTTGGATACAACCTTAAATGACCCGAGGTTGGCCAGGTCAACGGTTCTGCCGCTGAGCATCTCTTCACGTACGATTTTCGCCAAGGCGGTGATGGCTGACCGCACGTCGGCACGGCTCAGGGCTGTGGCATTGACAATCCGATCCTCTAGCTGCTTGGTGGTAATCTTGTCTTGTGCAATGGGAGAGGCGTAATACATGGTTTTGCCCTTGTGTTTACCGATGCGCATCTCTTCTTTTTTTACGTTGTATAGTAACATGACTTTTGATGTTTTTGATGGTTATACTTTGAATAATTTTGCTGTTCTACTTAAACAGCTTCAGTAAACGGCTTTGATCGCTCCATTGGAACGTCTTTCACCGTTTAACTTAAACGATTCCGATTGCTTAAGTCCGCATTCTCTTTAACTGCTGTCGTATGTCTTCTTCATAATCTTTTCAAATTTTGTTTATGGTTATTAAAATGGTGTGGATCTCAAAAGCAGTATTTAGCCTTTGCCCATACTTCCGAATTGTGCTTATACGGGCCGAACATACCCTCGCTTCCTCCGAACCAGTCGTAGCCTGCCAAGAGGTGGATGTGGTCGTTCAGGGCATAGTCAGCCGTGAAACGGCTGAACCAGCCCTTGTGGTTGAGGTCGAAATAGGTGAAGTCGGAAAGCTGTAAGTTGCTGTCCAGTAACTTCTTCGACACGCAGAGCGTAAGGAGCGAATTATGGCGGGGCTGTGCGACGTAGCTTTCGTACTTGAAAATACTCTCGGAAGAGAACTGAGCCATCACTGTCCATTCATGAGGGGCATACCAGTCGGCCCCCACCAACCAATTGATGGTGTTGAATCCTTTTTGAGGGGTGGAGGCGGCTTGCTGTATGTAGCTGAAATGCTTCCCGAGGTTGAAGGCCGCTTCGCCGCGCAGCACGAACTGTCCCAAGGGCTTTGAGACATCGCCTCCGACGAATCCCATGCGGTAGTATCGGGGCGAAACCGTAAGTTGGGAGCCCGATGGTTTGTACTCGATGACGGGCATCTTGTTCCACGTATGCAGCGCGGCAAGCGAGAAGTCTACCCCCGGCAGGGCGAAAGAGAGCCTGCCCCCGTATTCTACGTTGGAGAGGCGTAGCTCGGGGCGGCTTCCCTCCGCGTCCCAGACAAGGGACCGGGGTGTTTCTTTAGGCAACACGCTCCACGGATTGGCGGCATCGGTGGGCAGCTTGTATCCTTCGAAAGTGGGAACGGCAAGCAGTTCGAGCTTTATCTTGTCGTTGAAGACGAAGAACCGCAGGGCATTGACGGGCATGCGGATGTCGTCGTAGTCTTGCGCCAAGAACTCGGTCATATCCATGGGTGAGACGAGGTCGGTGATACGTACGCCGTCGGCCGCACCCCAGATGACAAGTTGTCGCCCGAGACGAAAGCCCCAGTGCTCCTGCCGATGGTCAAGGTATGCTTCCCGCAGTTCAAAGCCGGTGCGCTCTTTCAGCAAGGCGTTGTAGGTAGCGTTGAACGAGACGAAGAGCGAAGAGCCTGCGAAGTTTTTGCCGACCTCGCCCCTGAGTCGGGTACGGGAAGACATCCAATCGTTCGGCTTTTCGGAGCGGAAGGCGTGGTAGGTGTCGACAAGGCCTTTGAGCTGCCACGACGATTCGCCCGCTCCTTGTCCCCAAACTCCATGCACGGGGCAAAACAGAAAGACCGAGAGGCAAAGCCCCGCGGAAAGACGATTGAACGCTTTCATCAGAACCTGCCTTTCTCTAACGTGGTCACGTTAAACTTGCTCTCCTCCATGGGAATGTTGTACGTCGGATTCTTGATTTCGAGAACCGTCTGATGCTCGGTTTGCACGTTGGTCATGTGCATCTTCCGGGCTACCCAGAAGCCCTCTACCTTGGCAATATCCGACATCTCGAGACGACGGTGCAGCTTGCCCATCTTGTCGTAATATTCCACCCTGACAGGTATCAGACAGTCCTGACGTATCAGGGCCGTTTTCCTGGAGTAAATATCACGCTTGTCCTTAGGCAAGGATTCCAGTTTCCAGCACTTCTGTCCGTCGACGGTTTCTTCGCCCAGGAGCGTGTGCGTATCCTCGTCCACGTTGCGGCTGCCCATGTCGTCGTAGGTAAAGTCGCTACCCATAAAGTAGTCTTGCTTGGCAGACGAACCGCTGATACGGCGCGTTTTCTTTATGGCGGGCAGATAGAGCCATTTGTCATCGTCCTTGTTTAGCTCATCATAATCCCACGTCAAGAAGCCCGTCCCCTTTACATCGCCGGGATATTGGAAGAACATGATGCTCTTGCGGTCTTTCTTTTCTTTGCCCACATCGATGGAGTAGGAAATGAGCTTGCGTTCGCGCACCGCTCCGCGTTTGTTGATTAACGTCATAACCATTTCAGACCGACGGGTATCGCCGTCGGGACGGTCTTTTACCTTTTGGGCAATCTCTCTGCCCGTTTGTGCGCATGTTGTGGCAGCGAACCCCACCACAAGCATGGCTACTACTGCGATTGATCTCTTCATTTGTCCTTTTTCTTTATAATTGATTCTGATTGATTCGATTTATATTCCGGTCTCCTTCTGCCGTGCTACCATGCGGGCAAATTCGCCGTTTCGGGCAAGCAGTTCGTCGGGTGCTCCTTGTTCTGCGACGGTTCCGTCTTTCAGCACCACGATATGATGAGCGTTGGCAACGGTGCGCATACGGTGTGCGATGATGACGACGGTCTTGTTCTTGATCAACTCCGATATACCGGCCTGTATCAACGTTTCGTTCTCTACGTCCAGACTTGCCGTTGCTTCGTCCAAGAGGATGACAGGAGCATCTTTGAGAAGCGCACGGGCAATGGATATGCGTTGGCGTTCGCCTCCCGATAGCGATTCTCCGTTTTCGCCTATCAAGGTGTCGTAACCGTTGGGCAGCCGGGCGATGAACTCATCGCAACGGGCAAGACGTGCTACCGCTTTCACCTCTTCCTCGGTAGCGTCTTTCTTCCCGATTTTGATGTTGTCCATGACGGAAGCGTTGAAAAGCAACACGTCCTGAAAGACTACGGCATAGTTTTTCAAGAGCATTTCGGGATCTATTTTTGAGATGTCCCGTCCGCCAAGTGTGATCTTTCCGCCATGAATATCCCAAAAGCGGGCAGCTAATTTTGCCGAAGTGCTTTTGCCTCCCCCCGAAGGTCCCACAAGTGCCGTTACTTTGCCTTGCTTGGCAGTGAAAGAGACGTTGCGCAGCACCTGCTTGCTTGTCTCGTAAGCAAAATCGACCTTGTCAAAACAGATGTCGTAACCCTCTACCGTGCAATCCTCATCGCCTTGCTGTGCGGGCATGTCGTTCATCTCACGTATGCGGTCGATACGCACATCGAGTAGTATCAGTGTCGCCATATGGTTGAACACGTCCATGATGGGGTTGTAGATGCTGGCTACAACGAGCAGGAAGACCAAGTAAGTGAACATGTCGATGCTGCCCAAACCAAGTAAATAAGCTCCCGCAATGATAACGCTTGCCAAACCAAGTTTCAGGATAGACTGTGCACTGCCCACAAGCCCCGCTCCGAGAAATTCGCCTCGCTGCAGAGTGGCTTCATATATCTCGAGCTGTTTGTCTAAACGGTCGCAATAGGCTGCCTCTCCGTTGTACGATTTAATCTCCTGCGCCGCTTCAAGCCCTTCCTGTATCTGCTCGGTCGTATCACGCCTTACGTGATAGTACTCCTTATTAGCTTTATCCATAAGCCTTTTTCCTAAGAAGATGACCGTTGTCGCTACCGGTACGACCCCAAAGAGAGCAAGGGCCAGTTGCCAGTTGTAGAAGAACATCCCGGTGGCAATCAAGATAATGCTGATGACAGAGGCGAAGAGTTGTGGAACTGTGTGAGAGAAGAGGGTTTCCAACATGTTACAATCCTCCATCATCGTAGCGGTGAGATCCGAAAGATTCTTTTCTCCGAAGAAAGCCAAAGGCAATTTACGCAGCTTCTCGGCAATGCCAATACGACGGTTGGCACTCTCGGTATAGATTTTCGTGTAGGTGCTCTTGTACTGTATCATCGCAATCACAAAGAGTACCGTCATAAAACAGAGAGCCGTCAGCACGTAGTACCAGAGCCCGTGCGTCGTGCTGTTCCCGGCTTGGATAACAGGGTGCAGGTAATCGGTGATGAACAGAAAGATGAAGATTACCGGCAGCATCAGTGCCAGGTTGAGAAAAAGAGAAGCTATAACCCCTTTTATAAAGGTCTTTGCCCCGTCTTCCGATAAGGTGAATCTGTGTTGAAAATATTTACTAATATTCATAATGTTGTCTCCTGAGGTTTATACCGTCCATGTCACGGTTCGTTGATATTCATTCCACATGCTGTTATAGATGCCGTTTCGGGCTATCAACTCGCTGTGTGTGCCTTCTTCGGCAATCTTGCCTTGTGCTATCACCAGTATCTTGTCGGCATCCTGTACGCTAGTCAGATGATGGGCGATCATCAACACTGTCTTTCCTTTTCTCAGCTCGTGCAGGGCTTTTTGTATCAGGTGTTCGTTTTCGGGGTCGGCAAAAGCTGTTGCTTCGTCCAGGACAACAATCGGCGCATCTTTCAAGATGGCCCGGGCCAAGACAATGCGTTGCTGTTCCCCTCCCGAAAGGAATGTTCCATCTACTCCTATCTTCGTGTTCAATCCGTTGGGTAGCCGGTCGATGATCTCCCGACTTTGGGAAAGGTCTATGGCACGTTGCACGGCTTCATCACTCGCTGCCGGATTACCGTATTTGATGTTCTCCAGCAAAGAGGTCTTGAAGAGTTTTGTATTCTGGAAGACGAAAGCGATGTGGTTCATCAGGTTGTCTTTGGCAATGTTTTTCACATTTATTCCGCCAATCGTCACACTACCTGCTGATACGTCCCAAAAGCGGGGAATGAGTTGGGCAATGGTGGTCTTCCCTCCTCCCGATTGCCCCACAAGGGCAAAAGTCTTCCCTTCGGGGAGGTGGAAGCTGATACCGTCTACGGCATTTTGACCGGCATTGGGATAGGCAAACGAAACGTTCTCGAATGTCACATCGCAAGCGGTGATTTTCTCCGGATTTTCGGCTATTGGGAGTGGTTCGCTACTCGTCAGGTTTTCCACCCGGCTTATGGCTTGATCTGCCAGAAACATATCTTGTTGCAGATACATCACTTTCATCACATTGGTTGCTATCACCGGAGTAATCAGCACATACAGGAACATATCGGTGATGATGGGGGCAATGTTTTCGCTTTTGTTGCCGATAAGCAATATGACTACGGGGACAAGTAGGAAAGCAAAGCTATTGATGGCCACCGTGTAGAGTGACATCGGCTTTTGCCAACCCAGCGTGTATTTGGTAACTAAATCCCGGTAGGCGATGATGCTGTCGTAAAAACGTTTGAAAGAGAATATCGTTTGCTGGAACACTTTCACCACCGAAATACCACGTACGTATTCCACCGCTTCGCTGCTCATATGCTCTTGTGCTCCGAGGTATTCATTTTGGAACGCCTTCTGAGCAGTTGTATTCATCCGTGTCATGATGAAGACAGCCGCCGTGAGGGGGATCAGGCACGCCAGACCAAGTTGCCAGTTGAAGACGAAGATCAATATTATAACCGACAGCGGGGCTATAAAACTCCCCGCCAGGTCGGGCAAGAGATGTGCGACAAACGTGTGGGTTTCAGAAGCATTTTCATCAATAATCTTACGCATCTGTCCGCTGGTATTCCGGTCGAAGAAGCCAAGCGGCATCTGCATGATTTTTCTCATAGCCGTACGTCGCATATTGGTTTCTACCCGGAACGCCGCTAAGTGCAAAAGCATCAGCCCGGCAAAGTAAATGACAAGGCCGGCAACGGCTGTGCCTACCGCCCACCATGCATAGACGTTGATAGGGATTCCTGAGGCAACGCTGCCAGTCAATAGTAGCGAGCGTACGATAAGCCAAATGAAGATGAACGGCATAAGCGAGAGCAGACCGCTTAATCCCGACAGTGTCAGGGCTATGGGCATAAGCACCTTGCGTTTGCCCATGTAAAATTGAAGTTTCTTTAATGTATTCATATTAATTGATTGTTTCATTGGTTTCTATCTCTTTCCCGAATAACCGGAACTTTTGGAATAACACGGGTGTAACGCAGAGGTCGGCCACGAGTGCCGATACGATACCCGCTACGGAGAGCAGACCCATGTGTATAAAAGAGAGGCCTTCGGAAGTCATGTAAATAGCGAAGTTCGCACATATCACGACACTGGTCAGAATGATTGGTGTCCCGATCGTACGGAACGAGCGGAGAATGGCATCCCGATAATTACCTCGACGGTCGAACTCCAAATGCCCGTGGTTGATGAAGTGAATGGTGTCGTCGACAGCCAAACCGAGGATCATCGGCATAATGGTTGCGGTCATCATATCCAACGGGTAGCCCAGCCATCCCATCAGTCCGCCGACCACCAAAGCCGGAGTGATATTGGGTATCAAACCGATAAGCCCGATGCGTACACTGCCAAAGACCAACATCATTAGGATGCCGATAATAAGGAGAGAGATGGCAAATGAAACCATCTGCCCGCGAGCCACGTACTGCATCATCACGGTAAATTGCGGAATACTACCCACTGTAGTGACAGAAGCTTCGGGGAAGAGCCTGGCGGCATTGGCTGCAATATCGTTCAACTCTCGTTCTACCTCGCCGGAGTCAAAACTGCTGATCTCCACCATCAGGCGCAAACGTCGATAGTCGTAATCGATCCAATATTCCGCTTCGCTACCGCCTGCATTCTCGTAAAGGAGCAGCAGTTGTGCCACCTCTTCCGGATTCGTCGGAATACGATAATAAGCCGCATCTCCTTCGTGCAGGGTTTGATTCAGGTCTTTTAGGATATTCAGCACTGTAGTCGTTCGCTTGGTTAGCTTATAGCCTTCGGCCTTTTGTGCCAGAGAGTCTAAGCGTACAAGCATTGCCGGCGATTTTGTCAAGCCGTCTTCGGGCAGGTCTATCATGACGTCGTAGGTGTAGATGGATCCCAGTTCGCTTTCACCTACTTCCAGCAGATTGTTTACATAGGCTATTTTACGTCCCATGGTGCGTTCTATGTCAAAGGCGGTCTCTATCTTGGTGAATTGATAAATGAGTGCTGCGGTAAGCAGCCCTGCAATCCATAGGATCAATGTGCCATGCCGGAGTACGCTTTCTCCCAAACGCCCCAGTTGATGGTCGAGCCACCGTCCGCCGGTTTCCTGCACTTTGGGATGAGGTTTGCCGTTCTTGCCAAAACTCAACAGCACGGGCATCAGTGTAATGGCAATGAAGAAAGCCAGCATCACGCACGAGGAGGTAGCGATACCAATGAACCGCATGGGCTGCATCGGAATAGCGAGAAACGACAGCAGGGCGGCAAAGGTGGTGAGTGCACTGAACAACACAGGCCAGCCCATTTCACCCACGGTCTCTTCTACGGCTCGTCGACGTTCTCCGTGTAGAAGGAATTGCCGTTTGAAATAGGAAAAGATATGTATGTTATAGGCTATCGAGACGGCAAACGCCAACAGCATAGGTATCATCATCATACCGCTGTCTATCGTCATGCCGACATATCCCAACAGTCCATACACAATCACAATTGAGCCTGCCGCCGTGATAAGTGGAACGACAACGCCCCGTAGGGAGCGTGTTATGAGTAACAAAATAAGAATGGAAACGAGTGCGGCAATGCCCATCACACGGGGCATCTCTTTGCCAATCCATTTCATCTTCATGGCGGTAACGTAGGGCAAGCCTGTGCCTTTGGGATGGAGCTTTTGGTATTTGTCTTTAGTGATGATATGCTCCAGCTCATTCCCCGTTAGCACTTCAGGAGAAACGGCATTCTTACCTTTATTCCACACTGAATCTTTAGGAAAGGTACGCAACTTGAGAATAATCCACGAGAGCGTACCATCTTTGGAGACAAGCCGCTCGGCAATATGTGGCTTCATATAGGCTTTGCGACGTATCGTTTCCAGACTTGCCGCATCAGTGGGAATAAGGTCAGGCACTATCTGCTCGATAGTCATTCCTTCTTCATTCCCTACCATAAATTCGATGTCAGTGAGCGAAGTGATTTTGTCGGCGTATGAAATGCTATCCATCATTTCGTTCGTGAGTTCGCGGATGAGCTCTAAGTTCTCTTTCATAAACGAATTGTCGCATTGGGTCAGTACGGCGGCAAAATTGTCATTGCCGAATATATCCTTGAATTCTTTGGTCTTGACAAGCATCGGGTCGTCTTCGAGGAAGTAGTTTTCCCACGAAGCACTCACCTTGAAATATCTTAACCCTGTAAATCCTATGGCGAAGACGAGGATAAACAAGCTTAGTACAAGCCATCGTTTTTGTACCATCCATCTGCCCTGACGGGCAAACCAGTCATTGATTCTTTCTATTTTCATATCGTTTGTTATTGGTAAGTTCATTCATTTCAACACATTCAGCAGCGTGACGAGAAATAGCTTTCCACTTTGGGGCTACATATGATAATGGTGACAATGTGCGTGGACACAAGAATGCTCTTTGTGGGCATCATGCACGTGACAACGGCAGGAGTGAGAAGTGTTCATATTCTTTCTTTTTTTTACTTATGTTTTTTATATTACTTAGTCTTGCTAACACAACATCAGCAGGTTGAGTGCCATAACCGCCATGCCTGCTACCAAACCATAGATAGTATGATGGTGCTTACCGTATTCTTCGGCAGCGGGTAGTAACTCATCAAGCGAGATAAATACCATGATACCGGCAATCATCCCGAAAATAACGCCGAAAACATGGTCATTGAGGAATGGTGCCAAGATAAGATAGCCGATGACGGCTCCTACCGGCTCGGCCAATCCCGATAGAAATGAAAGCCAAAAGGCCCGTTTACGATTACCTGTAGCATAATAGATCGGAACGGAGACGGAAATGCCTTCGGGTATATTATGTATGGCGATGGCACAGGCAATAGGTATAGCAATGTTTATATCCTTCAATGCTGCAAGAAACGTAACCATACCTTCCGGGAAATTGTGTATTGCCAGCACCAAGGCTGTCACTACATCGACGCGTAATAATTGAGGCTTTATTTCAGTCTTTCGTTCTTCCTTTAAGCTCATTTCTTCCACCCGATGCATTTCGTGTGGATTTTCGTAGTGAGGAATTAGCTTATCAATAAGTAGAATCAATACGATTCCCCCGAAAAAAGAAAGTGTGGAATGAAGAGTTCCGTCGTCCTTGCCATGTATATTGGCAAGAGTCTGCAAAGAAGAGGCAAACAGATTGGCGAAAGACATATAAATCATTACTGCTGTTGAAAATCCCAATGAAAGAGAAAGGAATGAAGTATTGGTGCGCTTAGCAAAAAATGCAATCGCACTGCCTATCCCTGTGGATATACCGGCAAACGATGTTAGGAAAAATGCTATAAGTACTGGTTGAGACATGGCTATGATGGATTGGAAGTTAGTGCGTCAAAAGAGAACAAAAGTTTGTTTTGTTCAGAAGCAAAGCGAGCCGCTCTTTGCAGGCGGCTCGCTCGGTAGGAGAAACAGTTAGATTTAGAAATAAGACGTTTCATGCTTTTGGCAACTAAGTTTAGTTCGGTCAGTCTGCGGATGTACGATGTTGGTACTTTGATCTTTCGTCCCAATAATTTCTTTGGGCAAAACCTTTCCGATACGGGAGACTGCCCTGCTTTGCGTAACCCATGACTCCTCGCAGAAGAAAAGCCCGTTGACTCCTTGTACGAGTGTTAATTCGTCGTTGCTGATGATGTTGATGATACTCATATGCTGATTATTATTTAGTGATTCTTCTGGAATGACTCGGCGTTCCAACTCCTGCATCAAACGAAACGCTGCCTGACAAGATTGCAGCATCTGTCCATGCAGGCTATAGGTGTGGAGTCGAGCAGAAGGTAGCTGATGCCTATTGTCTCGGAATCAAATACAAAAGAGATTCGATTGTTTACAATCGTACAATCATTTCCGCAAGGCTTGCATTGCAGACAAGACGAGAAACGGATGTTTTGATTAGTTATCTCTTGACAGACAGGATGTTTCAATAGTTCTGCCTTCATCTTTCATTCTTTACATTCATGAGTTTCTTCCATCCTCCCGTGCTAAAGCGAATATACTCACTGATGAAACACTCTATCTCTTCGCAGGAAAGTTCCTTATGTTGCACCACCTCTTTCATCATATTAATCCACCAAGAGCAGGTGAAGTGCATGAAGAACGGAGAAATATCGGTATGTAGTTCCGGATGGAGTCTTCTCATCTTTTCCATATATTCCATCCCTATTGTGGCACTCTTCTCAATCCACTCTTCCAAATAATCTTTGAGGCGAGAATGCTGCGTAGAGAAAAACAGCAAATTTAATTCACTTCGGTAACGAGTTATAATGCCCATAAGCTCCTGCAAAGATGCACGATGATATTCATCTGAGATAAATATGTCAAGGGAGAAATTCTCCGGTCGGTTGTGATCTTCCAGCATCCTGTACATAGCAGCCAAAAGAGGACGCAACACATCAACCAGTAAATCGTCCTTACAGGGATAGTAATTGTATATATTGCTCAGACCAATGCCCGACAACTTAGAAATCTCACGCATAGACACCGACTTGAAGCCCTTTTCGAAAAAAGCTTTCTGCGCTGTTTCCAGCAATAGCTTACGTATATAATCCTTCGTTGTTTGCATAGGTCAGAACATAATTCTTTATTTTATAACGCAAAATTAGTCACATATTTTTTCGGTTGCAATACCTTAAAATGATGATTTTTTTACTTACCATTCCCCATTTATGGTAATTCAGCAAATGAAATTTATAACTTTCAATATGCTACTCCTAATCATATCAAAGCTACAAATACTCACTTATTTACAATCTCTAGCACTCACTTTTTTTTGTTTACTTTTGTCTGTAAACCGCTACTGACGTCATTAAATACATAGTAATATGAGCAAAAAAATCAAAGACCAAGAAGTTCTTTTGGTCAAAGATCAGAAGGACGATAGCCTCCGAGCCGTAGTCGGAGCAGATGGGAAAAGCGGACTGAAGTTGCATTCTTTCAAAGTCTCCTTTGAGAGTGTCGTTGCCAGCGTGCATGTATACCAATAGACGATTACTCACTACCAATATAAGGAAAAGTTGCATGCAAATGAAATTTATCATACGCCATGCAACTTTGGAGCCAATTCATAAGAAGAGGAGCTAACGGAGAAAAAGAACTTTTTCAGTGCCCTCAGATTTCGGGCTTCCTTTTTTATTTACCTTCAACAACTCCAAATATTCTTATTACATCAATCTTCGATAGTACATACACTTACACGGTTCCAATCCGGTTCGGTAAACATGTCACCTACTCCCTGATCTTCGGCAGTAATACGAGACGTATTAATCTTGTATTTATTAACAAGGATTGTTTTTACAGCTTCTGCACGTGCGGTAGCAATTTTTGCGTTGATCTCAACATTGCCTTCTGGAGAAGCGTACCCTTTAATAATGACTTTTGAATCGGGATATTTCTTCATGTAGGAGGCTACACGTTCCACATTCGGTAGCTGTGATGCATCCACTGATGAGCGACCTTGTCTGAAAGTAATGATAGATTCCGGAACGCGGGCAGTCTTGACTACTGTTTCAATGGGAACGACCTTTGTACGACATTCTTCCAACTCTTTATGCAAACCGCTAATTCTTTGGTTAGCATTGTTTAGTTCTCTGTCACGACTGCCCACCTGTTCGCGAAGTGCATTAATAGCAACATTCAAATCATCAATTTCGCTCTGATTGTAGACTTTTACTTTAGTAAAGTAATGATTCCCAGTACTCATCTTGAAGTGATAAGTCAATCCGGCAGTCAGTTCAAATGTTGCATTGTTTGCATTGAAACGACTCTTTGCCTGATTAAAATCACCTTGCATATCATATACGATAGCGGGCTTAATTCCCAATGTCCATGCTTTTGTTTCACCGAGGTTGAAATTAAGATTCAATCCGAGACGGGTAGACCATGAATTGTCATCTCCTTTACCATTTACATAATAATGCAACCACCCCATTCCGGCAATAGCTTCTATCTCAAACAAACGAGGTTTGCCCCGATAGCTTGCAAATAGATTTATTAAGTTAATTTTACTTAACAAGCTGACATCTAAAACATCAAAAGCTGTTTTACTCGGAGTTGTATTGATATATCCCATTCCCTGAAATTCCAAACCGAAAACTAGGAGTTAATTGTTTGGATATTCCAACTCCGAAACCGGGACGCATCCCTTTAAAGAAAGAGGCGTGAGTGAGAGGGGTAACTGCTCCTGCATTCACTCCTACAGACCAATTGTCCATAAACTTTGTTCCTTCTACAACTGATTGGGCATTTACAATAAATGTTCCCAAAGTAAAAACTAATAAAATAGCAATTTTCTTCATAATCTATTGTTTTATTTTTTTCGAATGCAAAAGTAAAAAGATTGCAGAGCTTTTTAGTTGTAGGACAAAAGAATAAATCTAATACATTGATTTTTATTTTACTTATAATCAGTAGTTTGCAAAAATGGTTCAATTAATAATCTAACACATATCTAACACCCTTGATAAAATTCAAAAAAGCACTTACACTTACACCTTTAGGGTAGTCAAGTTTATTTTTTAACAACAACGAGTGAACTGATACTTTTACTCTGAATAGCAATAACTTACTGCTATTTTGTACTATTACGATTATACATATTATATAATATGCTAATAAGCAATTATATATTGTTAGGCCCAATAAAAAATATATATAAATAGCGAGCGATAATCATATAAGTTAAAGAATAATTTATATTGGTAAAATATTCCTAATCGCCCATGCAAAAAATAAAACACATTATTATATTCGCAATATGAAATGTAAGATTATAATTGGACTATCAGCTATTCTCTATTTTACAGGTTGTTATAACAGGGAACAGACCCCTCGCCTTAGTGAGGCTGAAAAGCTAATGCAGAACAACCCGGATAGTGCATTAGCAATACTACAAAAACTCAAACCAGAAGGCAACCGGGCTGAACAGGCCAGATATGCATTGCTCTATTCCGAAGCTTTGGAAAAAAAACAAATGAAAGTTACTGACGATTCATTGATCCGCCAGGCTTGGCAATATTATAAACATTACCCCAAAGATTTACGTCACCAGTGTAAAACTCTATATTATTGGGGAAGAATTAAATTACGCACAGGTGATAAACCTGGAGCATTACGTCTTTTTCTCAAAATAGAAGAGAAACTGACAGATACCGATGAATCTTATTACAAAGGGCTTTTATACAGACAGATCGGTGAAGTATATTATAAACAA